>JANYER010000192.1 GCA_025359825.1 Granulicella sp. | reverse complement strand
CTCTACCTTCCGAACCACAAACTTCTCATCGTGAGACACCCTTTTCGCCGGCTCCGTAGGCCGGACGGACCTGCCCGGCGGCAACACCAACCAGCTCATCCACTCGATCCACGACCGCCTTCTACCCCTACCCGACGACGTAGCCGTACTCCCCGGACACGGTGCATCGTCTACCATAGGCATCGAACGCGAAAATAACCCATATCTTCAAGGTGTCTAGAATCAAATTGTTAGACATGTAATTGAAAGTAACGCTATACGAGCATCACGCGAACCAGTAACTATCTAGGTTCAACCATTCCATTCACTAAGCCTCCGAACTCCCTCCGCAAACTCCGCCGCGGGTCCGATCAAACTCACCACCACCCAGCCACCCTGCTCCAACCCATAGAACGCCCCCGGATGAACCACCACCCCGGCCTGCCGCAACACCTCCACCGCCAACTCCCCCACCGCACCTCTCTGCCGCAACCTCACAATCGCACACCAGCCAGCTTCTACCTCCAGCACCTCCAGACCACTCGCGTGCGCCGCTGACAGGTTCCCGCGCACCCGATGGAGTACCTGCTGCTGAATCCCCTGCCGGCCCGCCAGCCATCCCGGCAGCGCCAACTGCACCGGAGCGCTCATGGACAGGAACGTATCCGCGATCACCTCCAGCCTCCCCAACGCCTCCTGCCGAACCCCCTCCGGCCCCAACACCCCCACCCACCCCAGCTTCATCTGCGGCAGCCCCGCAATCTTGCTCATCCCGCTCAGAACGAACGTGTGCACCGGATGCGGCCCTGCCGCGAAGCTCTGCAACCCTGCTCCACCCTCCACCAACGAATAGTCCAGAAAAACTTCATCCACGATCAACGCCAGCCCGTGCCGGAGACAGATCTCCTCCAACCGAAGCCGCTCCGCAGACCGCGTCGCATGACCCGTCGGGTTGTTCGGATGCACCACCACGATCGCCCTGGTCCGAGGCCCGATCCGCCGCTCCAGTTCCGCAAAGTCGATCCACCAGCCGTAGTCGTAGAACAGCGGATAGGATCGCAGCCGGACGTCCTCCAGATCGGCCAGGAAGTCGAATAGCGGATAGCTCGGCTCGGCCACCAGCACCTCGTCTCCCGCATCGCACAGCAGCCGGAAGAGGTAGCCATAGCCCTCGCTGGTACTGGTCGTCAGCACCACCGACTCCGGCCCCAAGCCTTCGGCACCATGGTCCGCGTAGTACCCCGCCACCGCCTCCCGAGCACTCCGCATCCCTCGCGGGTCCGGGTCGTAGACCAGCCCCTGTGCGTCCCCCAAGCCCCCCACCACCGCAGCCACATCGTATTCAAACCCGCAGACTGTTGGGTTCGAAATCGTGAGGTCGATCAGCTCCCTGCCCCCTGCGGTAGCCGTAGCTCGAGCCCCACGCACCGCGGCCGCGAAGCTACTCTCCCCCACGTCCCAACTCGTTCGCTTTGAAAATCGCTGCATACCCTTCCATGCTACTGCCTTGTAGAATCGCACCAGCATGTCACCCATCCAAGCTGTTCTCTTTGACTACGGGCTTGTCCTCTCCGGCCCTCCCGATCCCGCCGCCTGGGCGCAGATGCGCTCCATTACCGGACTCTCCGAAGAGCTAATGCATCGCGGTTACTGGGCCCACCGCCACGCCTACGACCGCGGCGAGCTCAGCGGACGCGCCTTCTGGGAGACCGTTGGGAGCGACGGTGGAGTTCTTCTCACTCCCGCCCAGGTCGACTCTCTCCTTGCCGCCGACATCGACTTCTGGGGCAGGGTCAACCACCCTATGCTGGAGTGGGCACAGTCCTTGCAGCGCGCCGGCATCCCTACGGGTATCCTCTCCAACATGGGCGACGCCATGGAGGCGGGCCTTCTCGCTCGCTACGCATGGATTCAGGACTTCGGACATCACACCTGGTCGCACCGGCTCCATATCGCCAAGCCGGAGGCCGCAATCTACCACCACGCCGCGCAAGGGATGAAGACGCCGGCCGCAAACATCCTCTTCGTCGACGACCGCCTCGAAAATATCCAAGCAGCCCATGGAGTTGGTATGCAAGCCATCCAGTACCTCGACCACCAGGCATTTCTTGCCGAGATGGAAGCGCGGGATATCTCCCACCTGTTCCATCTCACCGCTCTGCACAAAATTTAAGCAATTCCCAAAACGGAACGGTATAGTACCTCTTAATCACCTTTCTCAAATCAGTACACCTAAACTCAAGCAGCAACATGGATATTGAGGGCAGGCTGCAATCAGTGCAGTAACCGCAGCCATCACCATGAAGACCACTATCACCCGGCTCAATCTCGCGTTCCGCATTCTCCTGCACATCGCCCTTTTTGTGTGGATTGCGGCGTGTCCGCTCAACGCACAAACTGTCAGTCTGGCCCAGGCCGGTCTTCGCACTTCAGCGACACAAGGGCAGTTCAACGCTGTCCAGGCGGACGCGGCGGGCAACCTTTACCTCCTCCTCGATCAGCACGACGGCATACGCCTGCTCAAGACGGACTCCACCGCCACCACCGTTCTCGCCCAGGTACGACTCGGTTCGGCAGGCGATACCGGCGTGGCACTTGCGCTTGACCCCGCCGGTGCCATCTACGTCACCGGGACCTCCACCTCCGGCACATTAACAGCCACAGCAGGAACGGCCTTCCCCACCTCGCCGGGCACGGCTACCTCCTTCGTCGCCAAGTTCAGTTCCGCGCTGGCCCCTCTCTGGCTGACCTTCACCGGCAGCGACAAGATGGCCGCGAACTCTATCACTGCGACTGCCACCGGGGTATTCGTCTCCGGCAGCATCTTTGCTCCGAGCCTTCCGGTCACCCCCAGCGCTATCCTGCAAGCTCCGTCCTTCGGCAGTCTGCAAAACGGCTTCGTGGAGAAGTTCAACCCCACCGGTACTACACTGCTCTACGCTACCTACCTGACCGGGGCCAGCGGAGACACCTCTCCTGCCGCCCTTACCGCAGACTCCAGCGGCAACGCCTACATCCTCGGCTACACGACCGCGCCCGGCTATCCCACGCTCAACGCTCTCATCCCCAACATCATCCCGAACACCGCTGGTGCTACCTCTGGCTTTCTTACCAAGCTCACCCCCACGGCCGATGGACTCGTCTTCTCTACCTTCATCCCCGGCTTGGGACTCACCTCCATCAGCCTCGACTCGGCTACGCAGACTCTGCTCCTCTCCGGCAACGTCTCCCTCGGCGACTTCCCTATCGCAACTGTCCAGGCCCCTATCCTCCCCATCCCGTACCAGGCGATGCTCCGGATCTCGCTGGATGGCAGCACCGTCCTTAGCTCCACGCTGCTCGCCCCGGGAACCCAATCCTTCGTCACCCCATCCGCCTCCGGGACGGCATGGGTGGCGGGCGATCTCACCACTCCTGCCCTTTCTGTCGCGCCGCTCTCGACTATTGGGAACACCTACGCGGCACACCTCAGCGCGCAAAACCTGATCGATCAGACCGCCCGCTTCGGCGGCGTGCCAGCTATCAAACCGACCTTTGCCAGCGCTCCTGTCACCCTCACTGGGCTTACCGCAGATTCGCAGGGTCAGCCCATCTTTGTTGGGGCGGTCACTCCGCAGGCCAGCATCAGCCTTATCCCTACTGAGAGCTACGACCTCCCGCTCTTCAACGCCCCAACTGCCGCACTTCCATCCACCCTGCGCGACAGCATACCCGATCCACTCACCTGCACCCTGAGCCTGTGTCCCGGTTCGGCCGCGTATCTCACTCGCCTTAGCAACACCGCGCAACCCAGCCTTGCACTCTCGACAGACTCGGCACCCAACCTGACGCTGCGCAACCTTGGGACAGTCCAGGCCACCAGCCTCAACCTGCTCCCAACCAATTTCACCCTGGCGACCAACTGTCCTCAGACTCTCCCCAGCGGAGCGGAGTGCAGTGTCGCCCTCACTGGCGCAGGCCCCGGCTCCCTGACCATCCAAGCCGCGAACGCCACGACTCAGACCATCTCGATCCCGGCCATCACCGCCATCCAATCCGGCATCGTCTTCTCCCCGAAGGTACTCGACTTCGGCCTCCAGACCGCCACCAGCGCACCGGCGACGCGCACCATCACCATCACCAACCTGACCCCGCAGTCCCAGTCCTTCACCTCAAAGCTGGATACCACCAGCCGCGCCCTGCCGTACACTCTCACCGAGTCCGCCTCCGACTGCACCCTCACCGGCACCACCACCAAGCTGCTCGCCGCCGGAGCCATCTGCCACATCACCCTCTCGCTCACCGCCTCCGCGAACCCTACAAACGATACGCTGCTCAACGCCCAGTGGCTGCTCGGCAAAAGCGACGTCGTGATCACTGGCTACACGCAGGCCGCCGCGCTCAGCCTCTCCGCCACGCAACTCGACTTCGGCACTCAATATCTCGGCGGACTACATCAGCCGCGTTACCTCTACCTCTCCAACGGCTCGGACGCCACCACCACCCATACACCTGTCTCCACCCACGGCCCGTTCTCCATCCAGGACCACTGCCCCACCCAGCTTGCGCCGCACGCCGTCTGCCAGCTTCAGGTCGACTATCTCCCCACCCAGACCCCAGCCAATGACTCCACCACACTCACCCTCGAGCAGAACCTGAGTGCCCTGCTCACTGCGCAATCCCTGCCCAACCCTGCCAATTCCGGCAGTACGCCCAATCCGAACCTCACCGTCACCCCCACCACCTTCACCTTCCCCAACGCGGTCGTTGTCACTACCGCGTCCAGCACCACCCAGACCATTACTATCGGCAACGCGGGCAACACCTCCTTCGCCCTCTCGCTCGCTCTCTCAGGAGACTTCACCCAGACGACCAACTGCCCTGCCACACTCCTGGCCAACACCACCTGCACGGTACTCGCCGCCTTCGCGCCCAGCCAGCCCGGAACCCGGCAAGGACTGCTCACCGTTACCGCTGGAGCCTCCACCGCTACCAACGTCACGCTCTCGGGCTCGGGACCGCCCATCCTCCCCACCAACAACGGGACGCTGGACCTTGGCAGCGTCATCCTGGGCCAGCCGACGGTCCAGTGGTTCAAAGTCGCACAGTCCTTCAGCTCTCTTACGGCAAGTGCTACCTCAGACTTCACCGCAATTCTCGTCGAAGACATTGGCTTCGGACACGGCCAACCCGCCTCCAATGCCTTCACCTCCAGCGTCTCCGGCAGCTGTATCAACTGCTGGCTCGGCGTACAGTTCAAACCCACAGCAACCGGCGTTCGTACTGGAACCATCACGCTGAGTTCCAGCACCTCCGGTAGTCCATACCTCCTCGCCCTTACCGGAGTGGGCCTGCCCCTGCAAGGACTCACCCTCTCACCCATCACGCAGGACTTCGGCACCATTCCTATCCGCAGCACCAGTCCCAGCGCAATCTTTACGGTCACTAATCTCACCTCACTCACCGGTGCCATCACCCTCACCCCGCCAAGCGTCACGGGCGACTTCCAGATCATCCCCACCACCTCCGGCAGTCCCTGCACGGCGACGCTCAATGCCTCTGCCGCATGCTTTATCGAAGTCGCCTTCTCCCCTACCGCAGCTGGACAACGCACTGGGACGCTCACCGTGACAACCAGCTTCGGAGTCGTGACCGCGCCGCTCACCGGCTACGGACTCCCCACCGCCGCGCTCTCACTCTCCC
>JANYER010000004.1 GCA_025359825.1 Granulicella sp. | reverse complement strand
CAGCCTCAAGCTCAGACCCCAGTAACAACCCCTGTCTCCACCGAACAGCAGGTCCAGCCCAGCCAATGGCCCAAGGACCCGTCCGCCGATCTCGTCGCCCTGCGCACGTCCTCCAGCCCGGCGGAGAAGAAGCTCTCCTTCAACCTCCTCCTGATCTCCAGAGCTGCCCGTCATGCCTCGCTGGGTGCCTTCGCCTCATCGCTCGATTCCAAGGAAGTCAACCCCGACGGCACCGTCACGGTCGAGGTCAACGCATATCTCTCCCCCTCGCTCATGGCCAGCCCGGTCATGGCGGCGATTGTTCGTGAGAACGGCGCGATCCCCCTACCGGCCTACATCTCCGACCACCTCTACGTCCGCGTCCGCCAGTCGCAGCTGCTCGACCTCGCCGCCAACCCCAACGTCCTCGCCATCCGCGAGTCGGACAGGGCCGTTCCAGCGAACACCATGGCAGCGGTCGCGCAGACGCCCGTCAACCCCGCAGCACGCTAACTCTCGCAACCTCTCCCATCAACCGCCGCAGCAGTCGAAGCCAACCCTCTTTGTACGCTGCGGCGGTTCCGTCTGCGGCCCATTCACGCCCATACAATAGAGGGGATGCCCCTCACCAACCTCCGTGTCCTGATCACTCGTACTCGTCACCAGGCATCCACGCTCGCCGCAGAGCTGGAAGCCCGCGGAGCCCATCCCATCCTCGTTCCGACCATTGAGATCGCCCCGCCAAACTCCTTCTCCGCGCTCGATGCCGCACTCGCCGCCATCCGCTCCTACGACTGGCTCATCTTCACCAGCGCCAATGCCGTCGAAGCCTTCCACCGCCGCGCCCAGTTCCACCACCTTACCGCGATTCCGCGCCGCATTGCCGTCATCGGCCCCGCCACCGCCCGCGCCGTCGAAGCCATCGGCCTACAAGTCGACCTCATCCCCCCGCGCTACATCGCCGAGTCGCTCGCGGAAGCTCTCCTCTCGCAAGCCCACACACAGGATGGCACCCCGGCCAACATCCTCCTCGTCCGCGCCGAGCAAGCCCGCGACATCCTGCCCGAAACCCTTATCGCCGCCGGTGCCAACCTCACCATCGCCGATGCCTACCGCAATCAAGTCCCACCCGAGGCCGCACCCACCCTCAAAGCTCTTTTTGCCACATCTGAAACCCACCCACAAGCCATCACCTTCACCAGCGCCTCCACCGCCACCAACCTCTTCAACCTGCTGGAAGCCGCCGACATCACCTTGCCCCCCGGCATCGTCCTCGCCTCCATCGGACCCATTACCTCGCACATCCTCCGAGAGTTGGGTTATAACCCGGACATAGAAGCCGCCGAACCCACCATCCCATCCCTGGTCGCAGCTCTCGAAGCCCACTTCGCTTGATCTAGCTCCTAGTGCGAGCTCCACGTCTTATCCGCAGCATTGCACAAGTACTCGAGCGTGCAATCCACACACCGCGGCTTCCGCGCCACGCAGATCGCCCGTCCATGATGGATCAGCTCATGCGAGAACTGGATCCAGCGGTCCTGCGGCAGAATCTTTACCAGGTCCCGCTCCACTGGTATCGGCTGTGTATGCTTCGTCAACTCCAGCCGCTTTGACAGCCGCAGCACATGCGTGTCTACCACCACTCCGACAGCGATTCCGTAGAACGATCCCAGCACCACGTTCCCCGTCTTCCGCGCCACCCCGGGCAGCGTCAGTATCTCCTCCATGGTCTGCGGAACTTTGCCCCCAAAGTTCTCAACCACCACGCGCGCCGCCCCTTGGATATTCTTTGCCTTATTACGAAAGAACCCAGTCGTCCGCACCAACTCCTCAAGCTCCGGCAGGGAAGCCGCAGCCATCGCCTTCGGCGTAGGAAATGCCTTGAACAGCGCCGGAGTCACCAGGTTCACCCGCACATCCGTACACTGCGCCGAAAGGATCGTAGCGACCGTAAGCTCCCACGCATTCTTGTGGTTCAGCGCACACACCACATCCGGATACGCCTTGCGCAACTCCATTAAAATCGCCGCCACCCGCTCCAGTGAGGTAGGCTTCACGGTCTTGCTTTTCTTTGCCGATCCCATCCACTCTCCCGTCGCAACTTGCGTCCACCACTAACCTGACAACAATCAGTTAAGCTGTATCGCTCGAAGCCATATCGAGCCTGAGCCATATCAAGCCTGAGCCATATCGGCTCGTGGACTGCGGAAGGGCACACCTTCAGGTGTGCCGATGGCTCCACCTTTTCATGCCCATTTTCTTGCCGGTTCACCGCGGGCGAACCGGCAAGAAAATGAAGGAAGAAGGTGCCTCTCTCGGCCTGGCTGAAGCCATGCCCTTCCTAAATTCTCTGACCGTATCCAAACCAATAAAAAGTGAATTTTCGCTATTAGGATAATTCGACCCAGCAAACGCCTTACCCCAGCCGGTTCAACATCTCCGCAGCCGACAACCGTACGCAGCTAAAGATCGGGAAGTCCTTCAGCGTATACAAGCTGATCTCCGTGTCCCGCAGCGCTTCAACCAGTGCCAGAAAGTCCTCCGGATAGTTCGTCTCGAACGCCACCGTAAACTCCTGGTCGTCGATGCCGAACGAGTAGGCCGTATTGATCTTCACGCGCGGGAACATCAGCCCTACGCGGATATGCTCCTTCATCAACCGATGCCGCTCCTCAGCGGGCAGCCGATACCACGGCCGCGTCTTCCAGAACGGATAAATGAAGATGTACTTCTGCCCACCCGGCCGCAGCGCACCACGCGCCTCCATATCGCTCTCCGCCTCGCGATCAATCTGGTACTGCGACCGCCGCGTCATCGCCAGGAAGTTATGCGGCGTCGTCAAGTATCCACCCAACGGTGTGCCCATCAACTCGCTGCGCATGTGGTTCAACTCATCCACCGCATAGCCAATCGACCACACGCACATATCCACATCGCCGCGCGTACCAATGGTTGAATACGTAATCGACAAAAACTCTCCCGGCTTATTCCACTTCGCCAGAACCGCCGCGAA
>JANYER010000375.1 GCA_025359825.1 Granulicella sp. | reverse complement strand
CCCTGGTAGGCGGTCCTGTCGGTGACAAGTACGGCCGCAAGTACGTCATCTGGGTCAGCATCCTGGGCGTCCTGCCCTTCACACTCATCCTGCCCCACGCAAATCTTCTCTGGACGGCCATCCTCAGCGTCGTCATCGGCTTCATCCTCTCCTCCGCCTTCTCAGCTATCCTGGTCTACGCGCAGGAGCTGGTACCCGGCCGTATCGGCATGATCTCCGGCCTCTTCTTCGGCTTCGCCTTCGGTATGGGAGGCATCGGAGCAGCGGTCCTCGGCAAGGTCGCCGACTCCACCAGCATCCAGCATGTCTACCAGCTCTGCGGCTACCTGCCAGCCATCGGATTGCTCACCTGGCTGCTTCCCAATCTGGAACCAGCACGCAAGCGCTGACATTCCCACGCTTAACCTTGCGATAATAGGGTCATGAAGCGCCGCACAATCGAGCACTACGAGTTCATCCGCAAGATCGGTGCTGGCGGCAGCGGAGTCGTCTTCCTCGCCACCGACACCCTCCTTCAGCGCCCCGTCGTCCTCAAGCTCCTCAAGCGCGGCAACCTCACCGTCCAGCAGATGCGCACCACCCAGCTCCGCGAGGCCCGTCTCGCCTCCGCCATCGACCACCCCAACGTTTGCGCCATCTACGAAGTAGGCGAAGCCCCAGCCGAGTCCGGGAGTGGGGGAGCCCTCAGCAAGGAAAACCCAGAAGCATTTATCGTCATGCAGTACATCCCCGGCAAGTCGCTCGACAAGATCATCGCCGAAGGGCCATCCTCGCTCCAGCTCGTCCTCTCCGCCGGCATCCAGACCTCCGACGGTCTAGCCGCCGCCCATAACCTAGGCATCTTCCATCGCGACCTCAAGCCCGCCAACGTCATGCTCACCGACGGTGGCCTCATCAAGATCCTGGACTTCGGCCTCGCCCGCCGCATCAACCCCGACAAAGCTGAGTTCGACCCCAGTGGCCCAGCCAACGGACGCAACCACGGGGTCAACACCGTTCCCGGCCCGACCTACACCGCGCGTGGCGGAACCATCGCCTATATGGCTCCGGAGCAGTTCGTCACCGGCCAGTCTTCCGTCCAGTCCGACATCTTTGCCCTCGGCCTCATCCTGTATGAGCTCGCCACCGGACGCCACCCCTTCCATCGGCCCGACGCGCCGGAGTTCCAGTCCATCCGTGCCATCCAATTCGCCGAGCCAACCTCCATCCGCGAGATAGCCCCGGACCTGCCCGTCGAGCTCGAGTCCGTCATTCTCCGCTGCCTCGAAAAGCAGCCCTCGGCCCGCTTCGCCTCCGCCGCCGACGTCCGCGAATCCCTCAAGATGATCATGCGTTCCATGCAGCTTGACTCCGTCGGCATGCAGGACTCCATGACTCTCCTCCCTTCGCAGGGCCGGCTACAACTCAACCCCGCCGACAGCACTCCTGAAGAAGAGAAGCGCAGCACCGGCATCCTCTCCATGCTCGCCGAGCGCTTCCGCGAGTCCGGTGCCACCGAGGTCGGCAAGCAGAACAGCATCGTCGTCCTCCCCTTCATCAACTTCGGCCCCGCCGACGTCGCACCCCTCTACGGCTACGCCCTGGCCGACGCCATCGGTGCACGCCTCGCCCGCATGAACTCCCTGATCGTCAGGCCCTCCAGCTCGCTGATGAGCGTCTCCACCCACCAACTCGATCCGCTCTCGGTGGGCAGAAAACTCCTCGTCCACTACGTCCTCGCCGGCAACTTCCTCCGCTCCGACAAAGGCTTCGACCTCAACTGGCAGCTGCTCGACGTCCCGAGCCAATCCGTCCGCGCGGGCGGCTCCATCAACGTCGCCTCCTTCGATCTCGTCTCCGTGCAATCCGAGATCTGCAACGAGGTCTTCAGCACCCTGCAGGGCTTCGGCGACCTCCAGAACCTCAGCGAAACCTCACGCAGCGTCTCGCTCGCCCAGGACGTCTCGGAGGACTACCTGCAGGCCCGCGCCGTTCTCTCCTCCTTCATCTCCCGAACCGGCTCCCGCGAAGACCTCGACCGCGCCCGCGAGCTCTTCGACTCCGTCACCCGTCAGGATGACAAATACGCTCCCGGCTGGTCCGGCCTCGGCATCACCCACCTCCAGTACGCCCGCCACGGTCTCGGCGGCCAGATGCACGTCCTCGAAGCGCGACGCGCCTTCGATAAGGCCCTCCAACTCGACCCCAGCTCCGTCGAGGCCAACCTCTACCGCGTCTACATGCTTCTCTCACGCGGCGAAAAAGAATCAGCCCGTCACGGCATCGAACACCTCCTCCAGACAGCCGGAAACGACTGGAACGTCCACCTCGTCGCCGGACAGACCCTCCGTATCGACGGCATGTACAACGAAGCCCTCGACCAGTTCAACATCTCCCTGCGCATGAACCCCGCCAATGCCGCGCTCATCTACAACAACCGCGCCCGCGTGTATCAATATCAAAACCAGATGGAACTCGCCGCCGACGAGATTGAAAAAGGCCTCACCCTCGAACCCAAGCAGCCGCTCCTACGCATCTCCCTCGGCTATCAGCAGATGCGCACCGGCGATCTCACCCGCGCCATCGAGACCCTCGAAGCCGTCACCCGCGACGAGACCAGCCTGCGCATCGTCTACCCCACCATCGCTCTCTGCTATGTACAGCTCGGCGACCGAGCCAAGGCCGCTACGTTCATCATTGACGAGACTCTCTCCGCCGCCGAAGCGGACTCCGAGATGGCCTACCGCCTCGCCACCTACTTCGCCCTCGAAGGCGACGAGTCCGAAGCCCTTCACTGGCTCCGCCGTGCCATCTATCTCGGCAACGAGAACTACCCCTGGTTCACCATCAATCCCGCATGGCGCAACCTCTCGGGCCACGCAGACTTCGAGCGAATCCTCGAAGACCTTAAGAAGTCGTACCGCCGCAATCAGAAGAACTGGAAACGACTGCTCGCACAAATTCGTGACTAAGTCTTCGGCTCACGTCGCTACATTCCTGATACTGCAATTCTGTTCAGCTTTTTTTACAATTTTAAAATCCTGACCGCCCCTCCCATGAATAGACTGCTCTGTTCGATAATGGGGATGCGCAATTTTTATGTCTACGACTCCCGTCAATTCCGCTCCATCCATCTTCTCCTCGCTCACCGCCGGTTCCCAGAGTTACGCCCAGCCGTCACTGGAGGAGGAAGTCCTTGCACTCTTTGCAACACTTCGCGTTAGCCTCCTTCGCTACGCCATCTCCTTTGGACTTTCGATGCACGACGCAGAGGACCTCATCCAGGAGGTCTTCCTCGCCCTCTTTCATCACCTCCGGCAGGACCGCTCTCGCAGCAATCTGCGCGGCTGGGTCTTCCGCGTCACCCACAACCTCGCACTTAAACGCCGTGCCCGCTTGGGCGCAGAAAACCGTCTTCACGAGGGCGATCTCTTTACCGAACAGCACCTCTTCGACGCAACCCCAGACCCCGAGTCGCAGCTTCTCTTTCATGAGCGTCACACCCGGCTGCTCTCCGTCTTCAAAGCCCTACCCAATCGCGATCAGTGCTGCCTCCGCCTTCGCGCCGAAGGTCTTCGCTACCGCGAGATCGCTCAGGTCTTGAAGATGTCTCTGGGTTCCGTCTCCACCTCCATCACCCGCTCCATCCACCGGCTGGAAAGCTCCGACCGCTAGGGAACCTATGAACAAGTCATTGTTTGAAACCTATGAATAAATCATCGTTTTGAAAGGGCGGGACTTTAGTCCCGCCGTAAAGCTCGTGTAGACAACACGGCTTTAGCCGCCGAGGGAATGCCGGAAACTTAAAGTACCTGATTTTCGCTCACGGTGTGAGAGCTCGCGTGAGGTTTACGAAACTTGCTCTAGTTCAAGAGGATTGACTATGCTCCCAGAATCCAAACATCAATCCGACGCAGAATTGCTCCTCTATCTTGACGGCGAGGCCACACCCCCCGCGGTTGCTTCCATTCGCCTGCACCTCGCCTCATGTTCCAGCTGTCAGACCCGTCTTACACGCCTCGAATCACTCAGCACGCAAAACGCGCAGCTACTCAGCCCCGCGCTGCATGATCCGCTACTCCATCAGGCACAAGCCCAGCTCCGTGAGCGTCTCTATCAAGCCGGACGCACCCCCTGGTACACCAGTTGGACACCCCGTCACGCACCGTTGCAGTGGGGCTTAGTCGCTGCGTCGCTCCTGTGCGTCTTCGTGATCGGCCAGCACGCGCAGATTCAGAATGTAGCCACCCTCTATCTCGCCAAACAGCCCCGCCCAAACATCAGCCTTACCCCCGGTGCCACTCGTCCGGTCCTGGTGGAAGACATCTGCATCGCAGACGACAACGATCTTGACCCAGAGGTCTCGCCAGCAATCCAGCACGCTGTGTTGGAAGAGTACGGAGTCAACGACTCTCACGCCACCGGCTACCAGATCGACTACCTCATCAACCCGCAGCTCGGCGGCACCAACGACATCCGCAACCTGTGGCCCGAACCCTACGGCACCACCTTCTGGAACGCCCACGCCAAAGACGAGTTGGAGGGCCGTCTCCACCAGATGGTCTGCCTGCAACAAATCGATCTGGCCTCAGCCCAGCGCGAGATCGCATCCGACTGGATCGGCGCCTACAAAAAATACTTCCACACCTCGCGCCCACTCTAACCGCGCAGGGGACTCAACGTGAGTCGCGCGCTCCAAAGGCATGAACAACATTCAGGTCCCGCAGCAGGTAAAACGCCATGGCAGCATTAATCACGACCACCACTGCCAACTCTCGCCACTGCGCTTCGCTCAACGCAACCCGCAGCTCGAGGGAATCAATCCCTCCAGGAAAGATCAGGAACACTCGCAACGCCATCACAATCTGTAACAGCGAAAACACAATCCGGCTTTTGCGAGCCCAGCTGCTCAAACGCAGCAACCCCCATCCCAGGTAGGCTAACCAAACTCCCAGTAGCAGCAGAATCGTGACTACTTGCGACACCAGCAAATGTTGCGGATTGCTGCCACGCAGCATATCGGCCGCAGTGGCTACCATCGCCGATCCATCCGCGGACACCAGTGCCACCAGCCACGAGAGGTCATACGCGGCCCCGTACAGCGCCCCAGGGGCAAACAGCAGCAAGGCTGCCGCCGACAGAAAAAAGCCTGCCTTAATCAATTGAAACAAAGCAATTAAGGTAACGATCAAAGGCCGTCTCACCCCAGCAGAGGCTTCAGACTTATAGGCGCGTATATTGGCTCCTTCCTTCTACAGCGATAGACCGTGAAACTCAGCATCAGGAATAAAGTCCAGCTCTAAAAGAAAGCACGCTCTTACTGGCCGCCCATCGTCCCCACATGCAGCGGTTTAATCAGCATCGGCGTCGTCAGGCTGAACACCAGCAGCGAGTCCTGTGGCAGCGTCGCCTGCCGGTCCTGCTTCAACCAGACAATCGTTCCTGCTCCAGCACCAATCCCAGCTCCCACAACCGCGCCAACTCCACCACCGAGCATCGCGCCCGCGACCGCTCCAGCGCCAGTCACACCACCCACCACCGCCATCGTCTCCTTAGCATGGTCGCGGCGGAGCAAATTACCTTCCGTGCCAACTCGAGTGTTGTTGTCGGCACTCGTATCAATCAACTGCGCGTGCAGGATGTACTGCGTCCCATCCGGCAGCGTAACGCTCTTCGGTTCAAGGTGCATCATCGCCGCACCGGAGATCTGCCGTCCACTTCGCACCTGAGTCACCTTGCCGTCCAGAACCGCGCCCACCGGCAGAATCACGCGACCATCCTTCTCCACTGCCTCGGTCAACTCCGCCGAGAACGCCGCTCCCTCCATCGTCGTCGCCGTAGAAAGCTCCCGCCGCACGCGTACTTTGAGGATCGTCCCCTCACGAATCTCGCCATCGCGCTCCACCACGCTAGTCACAATCCCCGCATCCGACTCAGACGCACTTGGCGTCGTCCGGTCCACGGTCGTAACGATATTCGCATCCGGATCAAACGCAGCCTTACTCAAAGGAGCAACCGCCGCCGTTGAACCCGGCGCGCGATACGGAACATAACCCCCATACACCTCCCCCGAAGTCGCCGCAGCAGGAGCAGTCACTGGAGTACCAGCCGCAGGCTTCAGCGGAACTCGTTTCGCCGGCACCGGCACCACCTCAGGAGCAGCTGTAATTCCACTCTGGTCTGGTATCGAAACACCCGTCATCTGCGCCCCAGCCCACATCGGCGTCACTCCCAGAAACAAAACTGCACTCGCAATCGGAAACTTCATGGCACCACCTCAATCAGAGATCATCTTTGCCGCCAACTGGTAGCGGGTTACAACGTTAGACTCAACGGTAGTAGCTCCCACCACCACCCAGCGCAAAATCCCCGGCAGGGAACCGACCCTGCTAATAAGTCTCTACGTCCGCCCCTATTCCACCTCCTAAACTCTCATTCCCCCCAGAGTTACATCGCTTTGCTAAAATCCAACAGGTGAGTCCCCCCAGTAAAAATAACGGCGTAGAACTTATCATGACCATCGCTGCCGCTGGCGGGACACCGGTCCGTGTCGACCGCCGCCCAAAGTTGAACGAGCGCCTCCACCATAGAGTGGTCGCGCAATACCCAAGCACTCCAGAAAATAGGACCCAAATGACCGAGATTGTTTCCATCCACGCCCGCGAAATCCTCGACTCCCGAGGCAACCCCACCGTAGAGGCCGATGTCGTCCTCGAAGGCGGCATCAAGGGCCGCGCCGCTGTCCCCTCCGGCGCATCCACCGGCGAGCATGAAGCCGTAGAGCTCCGCGACGGCGATAAAGACCACTACCTCGGCAAGGGCGTCCTCGGCGCCGTCGAAAACATCGAGTCCATCCTCGGACCCGAACTCACCGGCATGGACGCCTCCAACCAGCGCCTTATCGACGCCACCATGATCTCCATCGATGGCACGGAAAACAAGTCCAAGCTCGGTGCCAACGCCATCCTCGCCGTCTCCATGGCCTGCGCTCGCGCCTCCGCCCTCGCGCTCAAGCTGCCGCTCTACCGCTACCTCGGCGGCGTCAATGCCTGCCTCCTGCCCACCCCGATGATGAACATCCTCAACGGTGGCTCCCATGCAGACTCCAACGTCGACTTTCAGGAGTTCATGGTCATGCCCGTCGGCGCAGAAACCTTCTCCGACGCCCTCCGCTGGGGCACCGAAGTCTTCCATACCCTCAAGGGTGTCCTCAAGAAGAAGGGCTACAACACCGCAGTCGGCGACGAAGGAGGATTCGCTCCTTCGCTCAAGTCCAACGACGAAGCCCTCGACCTCATCATCGACGCCATCCAGCTCGCCGGTTACACCCCCGGCGAACAGATCGCCATCGCCCTTGACCCGGCTTCGAGCGAATTCTATGACAAAGCAGCAGCCAAGTACATCTTCAAGAAGTCCGACAAGCGCGCCCTCTCCTCCGAGGAGATGGTCGCCTACTGGGAATCCTGGGTAAACAAGTACCCCATCGTCTCCATCGAAGACGGTCTCGCCGAAGACGATTGGGCTGGCTGGGCGCACATGACCCAGACCCTCGGCCACATTCAACTCGTCGGCGACGATCTCTTCGTCACGAACACCCGCCGTCTCCAGCAGGGGATTGAGCAGAAGTGCGGCAACTCCATCCTCATCAAGGTCAACCAGATCGGCACCGTCTCCGAGACCCTCGAAGCCATCGAGCTCGGCCGCCGCTTCGGCTACACCAGCATCATCAGCCACCGCTCCGGCGAGACCGAAGACACCTTCATCGCCGACCTCGCCGTAGGCACCGGCGCAGGACAGATCAAGACCGGCTCCGCCTCCCGCACCGACCGCATCGCCAAGTACAACCAACTCCTCCGCATCGAAGAAGAGCTCGGCCAGTCCGCAGAGTTCCTCGGCATCGAATCCTTAAACTTCGGCGGATAATCTGCCCTTAACACAACGCCCCAGCAGATGAAACGCTTCGTTTTAGCGCATCATTTGCTGGGGCATTTTCATTTCGTAAGGTCCTTGTTCTACGAACCAGCAGTCCGTACCACAGCCACCGCAGTCAGATCATCAGCCTTCTCCAGTAGACTCTCCTCTTTTCGCCACCGGCTATACCAGGGCACCTTGCTGAACTCCTTCGCCTGCTCCAGCACCCGCTGGCACAGCGCCTCTGCCCCGTCCGCACCACTCTCTTTCACCAGCTCCAAAACCCGCTCAGCACCATAGTGTGTACTGCCACTCCGGCACGAAATCACACCTTTGGTCACTACGAGCAACTTCGATCTGGGCTCCAGCGCCATCATCGAAGGCTCATACGTCAGATGGCTGAACAGGCCCATCGGCATACTCACATTCGGCAGGGGCCGCGTCCCTTCGGAGTCCTGCAACACCGCCGTCTGCCCTCCGGCGTTGATATAAGCCAACAGCCCCAACTGCGCGTCATAGCAACCCACAAACGTAGGCGCAAATCGCACTCCACCCGCAGCCTTCAGCAGTGCCAGGTTGATCGCCTGCACCAGCATCGCCGTCCCATCCATCAGGTTGGCATCCGTCGCGCCAAAGAACTCCGCAGCACTCGCCCGAAACGCCCGCTGCGTCTCAATCGCAATCGGCCGCGTCTCCGCCCGCCGCCCTGCAATATCGCTCAGCAGAAACGCCACCCGCGACCCCACCATCACAGCGTCATAAAAGTCCCCACCCATCCGTCCCGAGTTGTAACGAGCCTGTAGGTCTAGCCCAGGAATCGGCCCCAGCTCCGTCCGCACCGGCACACCATTCGCTCCGGCATTCTCTCGTCCTGCATCAACCATAGGGGTTCCATTACCTCTCGAAGTTCCTGAAGCACATGCAAAACTCAATCCTGCTGTTAGCCCGTAAGCTCCCAAATCTACCATCTCCAGCCCACCGTCATCCCCACAATCCAGTCACTCACGCAATATTCCACTTCAGCATGAGCCCGCCTATGAGAAACTTCCCCATCCCCTGGAAGGCAGGCGAACGCTACGTTCGCAAGGTAAGCCATCATGTCCACCCAGTCTGCTCCAACGCATCTGTCGCTAGACATCGACCGCTCCGCCGCCCCTGACCTCATCGTCGTCCGCTGCCACGGGGCACTGGTCTACGGCGTCACCGACGTCCTCTCCACCGGCGTCCGCCCACTCATCCCCGGCACCAAACGTATCGTCCTCGATCTCGGCGACCTCACCTATATGGACAGCATGGGCCTGGGCACCCTCGTCCGCCTCTACGCCTCTGCCAAAGCCTCTGGCTGCCAGTTCGACCTCATCCACCTCGGCAAACGAGTCAAAGAACTCCTCGCCCTCACCAACCTCCTCTCCGTCTTCTCCATCATCGGCGAACACAGCGTAAAACCCTTCTAGCCTCTATCAAATGCGGTTATCGTTGCTCTGTTGTTGCTGTTGCCTTTTTGGTTTGTCATCCCGCAGGGATCTGCTGTTGCCGTTGCCGCTGCCGTTGCTGTTGCTCTTGCTGTTGCTGTTGCTTTTGCCGTTGCTTTTGCTGTTGCTTTTGCTGTTGCTTTTGCTTTTGCCGTTGCACTGGCCGTTGCTCTTACCCACCCTTACGCCAAATCGAGCGAACCAGTCCGAAGTCCAGCAAAATCCAAGGGCTGAAGGCCCGAAATATACCAGCCTAGGCCGTAGGCCTGGGTTCCCGTACCACCACGAACCCACACCGCTCTGCCGAAGGCAGGAGTGAAGCCCTGAGCGAAGTCGAAGGGGCGTAACGACAGAAATATTGCTTTTGTCGTTGCCGTTGCTTTTGCTTTTGCTTTTGTCACGACCTTGCTTCCCTCTTGCCCCCAAAAACCTTGTCAAGCCCCCAAACCCAACCCAATCCCCATAACCCCAACCCCACCCACACTTACCTCCCAAAAATAAATGAGTCGTTAGTTATGGTGCA
>JANYER010000157.1 GCA_025359825.1 Granulicella sp. | reverse complement strand
GGCTTCAGTCCCTCATGCTGCTGCAAACTCCAACGCCATGCTGCGCAACTCGCAACTGGTGAAGGCACGCATCACTTGGAGCACGGCGCCGGCACCGACAATTCCTGTGCTGGCAGTGTCGCTGATTGGCGGCCAGCCCTTCGTCTTCGTCGCAACTCCCAAAGGGGATGGTTACGTCGCCCACCAGGTAGCGGTCAAGATCGGCGAGACCATCGGGAACACCTATCCGGTCCTCTCCGGCCTCAAAGAAGGCGACAAGGTCATCACCTCCGGACTTCAGTTTCTGCAGGAAGGTGCTCCGGTCAAGCCGCTTGGCTAGGCCGAAGCGCGCCCGGTCTTTCGAGTCACGCAGTTCCGAGTCAAGCAATATGACGCACCCAGCACCACGGACCTGCTCCGTGCAAAGCCCTACGGGCAGAGGTACATCTTGGTAGATTTTTTCATTCGACGCCCCATCTTCGCCACAGTCTGCGCTCTGCTGATCGTTCTGGCCGGTGCGGTCTGTATCCCGACGTTGCCGATCTCTCTGTATCCGCAGCTGGCACCCCCGCAGGTCGTCGTGACCGCCAACTACATTGGCGCCAACTCGCGTGACGTTGAGGCCGCTGTTACCACCATTCTGGAGCAGTCCATCAACGGTGTGCAGGGTATGCGTTACATCAGTTCGACCAGCTCGAACGATGGTACGTCCGCTGTTACGGTCACGTTCGATACCGGCTACGACCTCAACATCGCCGCCGTCGACGTGCAGAACCGTGTCGCTTCGGCGCAGGGTCGTCTGCCGGCCATCGTCAATAACACCGGCATCACGATTACTAAGGCGAACGCCAACTTCGTACTCGCAGCCGGATTCGTCTCACCCGACGGCTCGCTGACCCCGGCCTTCATTTCGAACTACATTGACGTGTACGTCAAGGATGCGCTGAAGCGCGTCGAAGGCGTCGGCGACGCGATCATCTTCGGCGAGCGCAAGTATGCCATGCGTATCTGGCTCGACCCCAGCCGTCTCGCTGCACGCAGCCTCACTGCCCTCGATGTTACGACCGCGCTGGCGGAGCAGAACGTTGAAGTAGCAGCGGGTCAGTTAGGTCAGCAGCCTGCTGATGCCAAGCAGCAGTTCCAGATGTCGGTCCGTGTCGTGGGTCGTCTCTCCGACCCGCGCCAGTTTGAGAACATTATCATCAAGAACAGCGCCAGCTCCGCAGGGGTCGTACTACTGAAGGATGTTGGCCGTGCTGAGATTGGCGCCGAAAACTACAACACCGAGTTGAAGTTCTCCGGCGGAAACGCAGTCGGTGTTGGTATCCAGCAGCTTTCCAATGCCAATGCGCTGGATGTAGACAAGAAGTGCCGTGCCGTTCTTACCGAGCTGGAGAAGTCCTTCCCACCAGGGATGAAGTACATCATCGCGGTCGATACCACCACCGTCGTGAGCGACTCGATCCGCGAGGTCGTTGTAACTATCGGTGAAGCGGTCATCATCGTCATCATCGTAATCTTCCTGTTCCTGCAGGACTGGCGTGCAACCATCATCCCTGCCGTGACCATTCCCGTATCGCTCATCGGTACCTTCGCGTTCATCAAGATCTTCGGCTTCTCCATCAACTCGCTGACCCTCTTCGGCATCACCCTGGCGACAGGGCTGGTGGTAGACGATGCCATCGTGGTCATCGAGAACGTGCAGAGACACATTGAGAAGGAGCGTTGCGATGCCCACCGAGCCACCTCTGAGGCCATGGCCGAGGTCACCAGCGCCGTGATTGCAACGTCGCTAGTGTTGATTTCAGTGTTTATCCCGGTCAGCTTCTTCCCTGGTACAACCGGCATTCTGTACAAACAATTCTCCCTGACGATTGCATTCTCCATTGCAATCTCGGCGTTCAACGCGTTGACGCTCTCGCCTGCGCTGGCTGCGATCCTGCTGCGTGCGCAGGAGAAGCACACCGGCATCATGGGCTTGATCCTGAATCCGGTTGAGCGTTTCATCCAGTGGCTCACACGCATCTATGCCGTTGCCGTGACGTTCGTGGTCCGCATCCGCTATGCCATCCTGGTACTGTTCTTTGCTGCGCTGGGTGCTACGGGGTACATGTACGTTCACGTGCCCACTGCGTTTGTCCCGCAGGAAGATCAGTCGTACTTCCTCATCATCGTGCAGACTCCTCCGGGCGCTTCGTTGAGCTATACGACGGAGTTTGCCGACCGCGCAGCCGCACTGGTGCGCAAGAATGAAGGCGTCTTCGGCACCTTCTCGGTCATGGGCTTCTCACTGTCCGGGGGCAGTTCGCCGAATGCCGGACTCATCTTCGCTCCGTTGAAGCCGATCGACGAACGCTCCAAGATGGGGCCTAAATTTACGGCCAAGGCGATCGTCGGCGAAGTCGGTCCCCAGCTCTTCGGCGTGCCCGGCGGTATCGCCTTTGCGGCCGAACCACCGGCTATTGCTGGCGTCGGTACTGTCGGCGGCTTCCAGTTCATCCTGCAGGATGGTGGACGCAATACCTTCGGCGACATCGACCGCATCGCCCATACGATTGTGGGTCAGGCGCGTGTCCCCGGATCCGGCTTGACGGGGATGAACACGACCTTCACGGCCAACGATCCGCAGTTGCTGGTCGCCATCGATCGTGAGAAGGCCAAGGCTATCGGCGTACCGTTCAACCAGATCACGTCGGCGCTCGGCACGTTCATGGGTTCGAGCTACGTCAATGACTTTGACTTCAACAATCGCTCCTACCGTGTCTATGTGCAGGCCGATCAGCAGTTCCGTAAGACATCGCACGATCTGCGTCAGTATTACGTTCGTTCCAACACTGGACAAATGATTCCGCTGGATAACCTGGCGACCATCACCGAAACCTCCGGACCGCAGGTCATCAACCACTACAACCTGTTCCGGTCGGCAGAGATCGACGGTTCACCCGCTGCAGGGCTTAGCTCGAGTGAAGGCCAGAAGGCGATGGTGCGTGCCTTTGAGAAGAACAAGATTCAAGGCATGACCTACTCCTGGACCGGACTGGCGCTCGAAGAGGTGGAGTCCGAAGGCAAAGCCATTATTATCTTTGGCCTTGGCCTGTTGGTGGTATACCTAACGCTTTCAGCTCAGTACGAAAGCTTCGCTCTGCCGTTCATCATCCTGCTTGCAGTCCCGATGGCAGTGCTCGGAGCCTTGTCGCTCATCGCTGCTCGTGGGTTAGTGGATGACGTCTACGTGCAGATCGGACTGGTGATGCTCATCGGACTCTCCGCGAAGAACTCCATTTTGATTGTGGAGTTTGCCGAGCAGCAGTTGGAGCACGGCAAGTCCATCATCGATGCGGCCATCATTGCCTCGGAACTGCGGCTCCGGCCCATCCTCATGACGTCCATCGCCTTCATTCTCGGCGTGCTTCCGCTGTATCTGGCTACCGGAGCCGGAGCCTACGGTCGGCGCTCGGTAGGTACGGCGGTGGTTGGAGGCATGGTGCTCTCAACTATCCTTAACCTGTTCTTTATTCCGGTGCTGTATGTGCTCTTGAAGACACTGCTGGTGAAGCTGAAGCGCAGTCCCCGCCAGTTGCCTGCGGATTGCCCGGAACCAGATGCACCACCAGCACCCGCTCACTAAGGGGTTTACCAAAACCGATATAAACAGCGCGGGCCGGAGATATTCTCCGGCCCACGCTGTTTGCCTGTTCTGCTGTGTCTCCTAATCTCTAAGAGAGTCCCTCTGCTGCCAGCACTCTTGCGTATGCGGGCACGGTAAGGAAGTCCTGAAAGTGCGGTGCTTTCACCAGCTCGCGCATCAGGAATCCAGCATGTTTGTATGCCTCGAAGCGCTTTGCATCCACTCGGACTTCTGCCAGAGCAAGTTCACGGTCGATTTCACTCTCGACCAACTCGGCGGTTACCGGGCGGCCATCGGCGAGGATGGCTTTGTGGTGCACCCACTGCCAGAGCTGCGCGCGCGAGATCTCCGCAGTAGCGGCATCCTCCATGAGGTTGAACAACGGCACACAGCCAATCCCGCGCAGCCATGCCTCGACATAACCCAGTCCAACGGCGACGTTCTGGCGCAGACCAGCCTCGGTGATGGAGCCCTCCGGCACCCGCAGCAGATCGTCTGCCGTAGCGAAGTAGTCTGGTAGCTGCTTATCGATCTGGTTCGGCTGCGGCATCACGCGATCGAATACCTCCAGCGCAATCGGCACCAGCCCCGGATGCGCCACCCACGTGCCGTCGTGTCCGTCGGTTGCCTCCCGCTCCTTATCGGCGCGGACCTGGGCGAGCGCTCGCTCGTTGGCTTCGAGATCGGTCTTGATCGGGATAAAGGCGCTCATCCCTCCCATGGCGCTGACGCCGCGCCGGTGGCAGGTCTTGATCGCCAGCTTCGAGTAGCTGCGCATGAAGTGGGTCGTCATCGTGACCTGGCCACGGTCAGGCAGCAATACGCTGGTGTCCCCGGCAAATTTCTTGATGAAGCTGAAGATGTAGTCCCAGCGTCCGCAGTTGAGGCCGGCGGAGTGATCACGGAGTTCGTAAAGGATCTCGTCCATCTCAAAGGAGG
>JANYER010000117.1 GCA_025359825.1 Granulicella sp. | reverse complement strand
TTTTTGGGTGCCAGGTTTTGGGTCGGGACCGATTTGGAACAGGTGAATTTTTTGTGCTTTGCGACGCTAGAGGTGTGAGAAAGCGCGCCGATAGGGGAGGTGTGAGGTGGAGTGGACGAATGCTCCCCGACGCGGAGGGATGCGCGATGGTGCATGGGTTGATTGCAGTATTTGGTTTGCTACTGGTTTTGGGTCCGAGTTTATTGGCATCCCGCGTGGATCTGGATAGTGGCGTTCCGGAATAACGAGGAGGGTTTGATGTGGAGAAAGTCCTGATGGCGCTGATGTGACCATCCTCTGCCGCGTGTGCTAGTTTGGCAGGCGAGTCCAGGAGGTCAGACCAATGTTTTTGAGGCGGAAGTTTGAGCAGGTTTGGGTTGCGGTGGGTGTCGCGGCCGTTTTGTCGTTTGCAGGAACCGGTACGACGGCGTGGGGGCAGGATACGCGGGTGGTGGTGGAGCCGAAGGTTCCGGCGGCGTGTGTGCAGTTGGAGGCGCCATTAAAGACGGTTGGGGACAAGGTCGCCGAGGCGGACGAGCGCAAGCTGGACACGGTGCGGATCCAAAAGGCCTTGGACACCTGTAAGCCGGGCATGGCGGTGGAGTTGAAAGGTGCGGCGGGCAAGGATGCGTTTTTGACCGGACCGCTGGAGCTGCGCAGCGGAGTGACTCTGCTGATCGATAGCGGAGTGACGCTGTTTGGATCGCGCGATGCGGCGGTGTACGAGATGACCGGGCCTGATATGACGTTAGGGTTGTGCGGGACGATTGCGAAGGCGGTGCCGGCGGTATTTCCTGCTCCTCCGCGTGCGGCTGCGGTGAAGGGCGGCTGCCGACCGCTGATTGCGGCTACGAATGTGAAGGACGCGGCGATTATGGGTGGCGGCGTGATCGATGGGCGCGGCTATGCGACCTTCCTGGGCAAGGGCTACAGCTGGTGGCAGATGGCTCGTAAGGCAGAGCCGAAGAATGAGAAGTATTACAGCTCGCGGCTGATCGTGGCGAACAAGGCGGACGGGCTGATTCTGTATGGGATTACGCTGCATAATTCGCCGAACTTCCATGTGAGCGTGAATGGGACGAACGGGTTTACGGCTTGGGGCGTACACCTTTTGACTCCGACGGATAAGGCAATGGACGCGCGGAATACGGATGGCATCGACCCCGGCAGCTCGACCAACATTACGGTGGCGCATAGCTGGATCGACAACGGGGACGACAATATTGCCATCAAAACCGGAGTCTCGCACATGAGCGTGCTGGATAACCACTTCTACAGCGGACATGGTATGTCCATTGGTAGCGAGACGTACTCCGGGCAGAGCTTTCTGCTGGTGGATGGGCTGACGGAAGACCATACGACCAGTGGCATTCGCATCAAAAGCAATGTGACCCGCGGCGGGCTGGTGCATGACCTGGTTTACCGGAACATCTGTATGCGCGGGGTGGCCAATCCGATTGCGATCTCGCCCTACTATACGAACCAGTCGACGGAAGGCTTCGTCGACCCGGGGTACAAGGGCGAGAAGATTCCGGACTACAAGCGTATTCTGCTGCAGAACGTGTTCAGCGAGACACCGGGCGATGTGCTGATTGCCGGCCTTGACGATGCGCATCGGACGGAGGTGACTCTGGACCGCGTGATTGTGAAGGGCATCAAGCCGGAGCAGGTTCACCTGGCGTTCCTGGACGTGACGACGATCTCCCATGGAGATAATTCTGGAGCGAAAGGGACAAATTTCGACGTGTCGCAGGGGCAAAGCGTAAAGGTCATTCAAGGCGGATATCAACCGGTGGGGAATAAGCGGCTGATCATGGACTACGGAGGCATGTGCGGAGACGTTTTCGTACCGATGCGCTAAGTTTTGGGCCCACTGGTTTTGCGTGATGCGGGTGTAGCCGCTAGAATGATTGAGGTAGGCCGATGTAGCTCAGTTGGTAGAGCAACTGATTCGTAATCAGTAGGTCAGCGGTTCAACTCCGCTCATCGGCTCCATTCCCATTTTTCATCCCTCGCAGCATATGGTTTGGGTCATTCAGGTGTGTGACGCAGACGTGTTCCCGGCTCAGGCCAAGCCTTAGGATCGTGGTGCGCTTGCGGATTGGTCTGGGCGTACCTTTATCTGTGCTTTTCCTGGTTCCGTAATGATCTCGAAATGAACCAGGCTCGAACAGAAGTCGCACGTCGCTTCATTTATTCCCTTGGAGACATCTGCGACAGGAAATGTGCGTAAGCACTCAGAGCATGTGACTGCAAAGGTCCCTGCGTAGTTCGTCACCCACACTGCTGCCTGATTGGGCTTACCGGTTCGAGGGCGGGTAGGCAATTCGTGGAGTAGCGCGATTATTTTCTGGAATAGTTCCTTGGCGTCATAGCCGCCTTTTGGGAAGAATGCGTCGGCGAGTACGCTTTCGGGTACGGACATGCCGGAAAACTCGCCTGAGATGACGATGACCGGAATATCAGGAAACCTCCGGCGCACGACGGAGAGAAACTCAAATCCGTTCATGTTTGGCATTTGAAGGTCGGAGATGATGATGTCGGGAAGGGACTGTTTCAGCGCGGCTAGTCCTTCAAACCCATCCGAGGCCCCGCGCGCCTCGTAGCCTTGTGCCTCCAGTAGCATCTTGCCTAGCTTTTGCAGACTTGGGTCGTCTTCAACGATCAGGATTCGATATGGAAATGCGCTCGTGGGCAATGTGTCTCCGGTTTAATCTGTTCTAACAATAGAACAAAGGCTCGACAGTTGACTGCGCATCCGCAAAACTTCTTAGCCAGTATGATGCGGCGCGGTGAGGGCCTGAAGCGCGTGAACACTCCGCAACTTAGGCTTCGGTGAGGGTGGGGCCACTCGTGGGGGGAGAGAGACGTTGCATCCATTGGGCTTGCTGGTCCGGATCGGTGTGCGCGCGTTTGAATGGTGAGACAGTCATGGGCGTGTTGGGGTATAAAGGCGCCTGTTATGACCCATCGACTTCGCCTGGCAATAGCCCTCTCTTTTTCTTTGTTGCCCATCACGCTGTTTGCACAACGCGCCTCCGAGGTGGCCCCTATGCTGGGTGTCGACGGTGGAGGCAATGTGTTTCCTGGGCCTACGTTGCCGTTTGGCATGGCGAAGCCAGGGCCGGACTATGGCGACAACGAAGGCAATGCTGGGTGGAAGGCTACCGGCAATTTGAATGGGTTTTCGCAGCTGCATGTCTCTGGGACGGGTGGCGGGGCGAAGTATGGCAACATTTCGATCCAGCCGATGGTGGGGGAGGTTGATCCAGCGCATAGCTCGGTTGCGCGGAAGAATGAACATGCCGAGGTGGGGTACTACTCGGTGGAACTGGGGCAGACGGGTATCCATGCGGAGATAACGACGGCGCGGCGGACGCCGGTGTATCGGTTTACCTATCCGGCGAAGGGTGAGCGTAGTCTGCTGGTGGATGTGGGGCATCTGCTGATGAAGTTGAAGGACTCGCCGCATCGTTATCCGGAGGGGCAGGTGGTGTACTCCACGGATGTTCAGGTGATCTCGGCGACGGAGATCGCGGGGATGCAGGCATCCGTGATGGGTTGGAATAATCAGAAGGTGCCGATGCGGGTGTACTTCTACCTGGTGACGGATACGCCCGCGGCTACAAGTGGGACGTGGGAGGACGGCAAGCCGGTACAGGCTGGGGCGAAGACGGCCAGCTACAAGATGCCGTTCACGATGCAGACGCTTCCGGAGCCTCCTGCTCCGGTCGTCAGCACGGGTGCGTACTTCACGTTCGCACCCGGTGCAAAGCCGGTGATGGTGAAGATTGGTGTCTCCTTTGTGTCGGTCGAGCAGGCGAAGAGGAACGCTACTACGGAGGTTACGGGCTTCGACTTTGACGGCACCCGGAAGGCTGTCGTCGCTGCATGGGACAAGGATCTTTCGACAATCCAGGTGGAGCGTGGGACTGCGGATGAGCGTCAGCAGTTTGCGACGGGGCTGTATCACTCGATGCTGATGCCGGTGGATCGGACGGGCGAAAATCCGCTGTGGCAGAGCAGTACCCCCTACTACGACGACTTCTATTGCATCTGGGATACGTTCCGCTCGTCGACACCATTGCTGACGCTGGCCGCGCCGAAGCGGGCCACCGGAATTCTTCAGTCGCTGCTGGAGATTCAGGACCACGACGGTTTTTTTGTGGATGGCCGGTCAGGTAACTTCGCGGGTCGGACGCAAGGCGGTTCCGATGCCGAGATGATGTTCACGGATGCATACGTGAAGCATTTGCCCGGGCTCGATTGGGAGCGTGTCTACAAAGCGATGCGGCATGATGCGGATGTGGACTCGACCGATGCGATTCGTATCGGCCGCGGGGATATGGACGAGTGGAAGCGGCTTGGCTATCTGTCGATAGAACACTCTGACCCGGCGGGTGGGCCTGATCGTCCCGGATCGCGCTCGATGGAGTATGCGGCGAATGATTACGCCGTCGCGCTGATGGCGAAGGGGTTGCATCACGAAGCGGATGCAAAGTTGTTTTCGGAGCGGGCAGGGAACTGGAAGAAGCTCTGGTATCCGGAGGCTGTCGATCCCACGGAAGGCGGCGACATCAAAGGCTTCATCTGGATGAGACACGCTGACGGCAGGTGGAAGGAGAACTTCGATCCTCGCCTGGTGGGCACCTGGTACACGGATAATTTCTACGAGGCCAGCACCTGGACCTACTCGCTGTATGTGCCTCAGGACACCCGCGAACTGATCAAAACCATCGGCGGGAACGAGGCGTTCAGCAAGCGGCTGGATCTGTTTTTCGCTGAAGACCCCAAGAGCAACACTCGCTATCGCTACGACGTTGGGAATGAGCCTGGCTTCCTCGCGCCGTATCTGTACAACTGGATTGGCAAGCAGAGCAGCACGGCTCGCACCGTTCGCTCGGTGCTTGCTGTCAGCTATCACTCGGGTCCAGAGGGTTTGCCGGGGAATGACGACTCCGGGGCGATGGGCTCGTTCTATGTCTTCAACCGGATGGGGTTCTTTCCAGTGGCTGCGCAGGATGTGTACCTGATCGGTTCACCATCGTTTCCGCGCGCGACCATTCATCTGGATAACGGGAAGACCTTCTCGGTGGTGGCGGAGAAGGTGTCGGCCAGCAACATCTATATTGCTCAGGCTATGTGGAACGGGAAGCCGTACCATCGGTCGTGGTTTAAGCATGAGCAACTGATGGCTGGGGGAACTCTTACGTTCCAGATGACAGACAAGCCTACGCCCTGGGACACAGGAGAAGCGCCGCCTTCGATGTCGGACGTGGGGAGTGGGCGATAGGTTGAGAACGGTCCCATTTCAGACCAGTTCGCTGTGCGGTGTTGCTTTGAAATTTGTTGGGTCTATTTGGGTGGGGGCTTCGTCTAACGGGAACAGGCCACAATTTGATTTTGAACTGAAGGAGGATTTCCGATGGAGCGTAGGTTTGTCTTGTCTGGCGTTACGGTGTCTGGGACCAGATCGTTTGGTCTGCTGGTAGCGAGTGTATTTTTGATGGGTGCTGCAACGCTGAGTGTGGCGCAGGGACCTCCGGCTGCAGGTGGTCCGGGCGGGCCGGCACGTACGCCTCCTCCTCCTACGCCGCCTACGGCTGGGATGCATCTGGAGGTGATGGATGGCTCCTCGGCGTCGTATCGCGTGACTGAGCAATTGGCGGGGATCAGCTTTCCGAATGATGCTGTGGGCACGACTCCTACGGTTGCCGGGACGTTGACCATTGCGGCGGATGGAACGATTGCTCCCGGATCGAAGCTGACCATCGATCTGCGCAACCTGAAGAGCGACCAGGACCAGCGCGATGGCTATGTGAAGAACCGCACGCTGGAGACGGAGAAGTTTCCGATGGCGGAGTTTGTGCCGACCAAGATGACCGGGATTCCGTTGATGATTCCGACGCAGGGCCAGACCGGCGTGCAGCTCACCGGGAACATGACGATCCATGGCGTGACCAAGGAGGTTACGTTCAACGGCATTGCGACGTTTGGGCGGGACTCCACAGTTGCTGGACGTGCGAAGACGACGTTTGCCTTCGGGACGTTTGGGCTGACCAAGCCTACGCTGGCGCGATTGATGAGCGTGGACGACAAGATAGATCTGGAGATCGTGTTCAAGTTCAAGCGTAGCTAAATCAGAGGTTCAAGCGTAGCTAAATCAGAAGTTCAAGCGTAGCTAGTAATAGTTCCTGTATGCAGTTTGATTTGTAACTTCGCCTGTTCTTTGAATGTCTCTTGCGGGACATTCTGGGGGCAGGCGATTTTGCTTGGAGAGCGAGGAGTGGCACACGGTTTGGGCAGGAACCTTGTTTGGTACGTGATATCCACTGGTATTTGTTGATGGGAAGGGGTTTGGGTCTTGATTGACGGGGGTTTGCGCCGCATACTCGCAAGTGAATCCACTGTACGGGCATCTGATTCATCTTTGTGGAACTTGTGCATGAACTATGCAATTGACCTGCTATAGCCGCCAAGACGTATTACGTATCCTGCACTTGCATCCTCGCCAGTTGGTGGCCTGGGAGCGAGCGGGACTTATCTCCCCCACAGAAGAATATGGTTTCGAACAGCTGAGCCGGTTGCGGACGCTGCGCGATCTTCGCGCGACGCGAATCTCGGCGAAGAGCATCCGCGTGTCGCTGGATGCGATGCAGCGTGTGGCGGGGATGCGGAACCCCTTATTGGAGGCGACTGCGGTGCGGCGCGGGTCGCGGCTTTCGTTCCGGCATGGCGGCGCGTTGATGGACCCGGTGACGCAGCAGCTCTCGTTTGACTTTGAGCTGGAGGCGGGGCGGCAGTTGCAGGTGGTGCCGGCGGGCGGGATGGCGGCGGCGCGGCAGGCGGGTGTGGTGCAGGAGATGTTCCAACGGGCGGTTCGGCTGGAGGAAGAGGCGGCGACAGTTCCGGCAGCGGTGGAGATGTATGAGGCCATCCTTGTGATTCGGGCGACTCATGCGCCGACGCTGATCAACCTGGGGACGATCCACTACAACCGTCGCGAGTTTCGGCAGGCTGAGGTGATGTACCGGCGGGCGACGCTGGCCGATCCAGAGTATGCGCTGGCGTTCTTCGACCTGGGCAACGTGCTGGACGAGATGCAGCAGATCGCAGAGGCGACGACGGCGTACGAGCGGGCGGTGCTGCTGGTGCCGCAGTATGCCGATGCGCACTACAATCTCGCTCTGGCCTACGAGCGGCAAGGTCAGCGGCGGCGGGCGTTGCGGCACTGGCTGACGTACGTCCGACTAGACCCGGTGGGGCCGTGGGCGAGCCATGCGCAGGGACAGGCGCGCAAGATTCTGAGTACTGAGAAGCTTTCGATTGTGAGCCGGCGTGGGCGCCGGGTTGCGGTGGCGGTTTAGATCCGTTTGGTCGGTCGAACTACAACTCAGTACCGATAATCGCTTATCTGACCCCCCCCCCCCGGGGGGGGGTATATTGCTAAGTGCTTTGTTTGCTTTTATTTGGTTGGTAGTGATGCCGCCAAAATATTCCAAACAAAGGGGTTACGCGTAAAATATTCCAAAAAAAGGAGTTAGCGTCGGTGGTGAGTCGGGTGGACTTGCTTTTTTGTTCTCTAGTTCTATTGTAGCGAGTACACCATAACTAAATACTCATTTACTTTTGGGTTTTATGTGGTTTGGATTGTTAGGTTTAGCGGATTTAGATGGGGGCTGGGGGCTTGACAAGGTTTTAAGACGGACGCAGAGGGCGGGGAGGGGCGCAGAGATCGCAGAGTTTTTAAGCGGGTGGGTGTCTCAAGGGAGGGGCTAGCTGGTTTGGGCTGTCAACACCCCACCCATCGCGATGGTGCTGCGATGAATGGGGCACCCGGCGCAGAGGTGCGCAGAGATTGAAGGTGGGTGGTGCCGTGGCCGGTCGCCAAGTTGAGGATGCCTTTGCGCGCATGTCTGGAGGATGTCGCACCGGATCTTTGATCCTGCTTGCCTCGACACACAGCACTGCGATACGCCCAGCGCATGCTTGCCCTGAACGACGACCTGCTGCAGACCATGCAGGGCGTGACGCTAGCCGGCACTGTTCGGATCGGTGCTCCGCAGAATTTTGCTGCGCTACTGCCGGACGTCTTGCGACGGTTCGCGGCGCTGTATCCACGCACCCAGATAGAGCTGCGGATTGAGGGAGCAGCCCGCTGATCGAAGCTCTCGACAAAGACCAATTGGATCTTGCGCTGACGATTGGATTCGCGGACCGAAAGGACGCTCTACTGCTGGGCGAGCTGCCTGTGCTGTGGATCGCGAGCCGCGCGTTCCGCATCCGGGATGGTACAAAGAAGCGCAACTGAGTGCGAGCTGCAGCTTCGGGACCTATTCCGTGGATCCAGCCAGCGGCAAGGTCACCATTCATATTGATCGCAGCACCTATCCCGACAGCGATAACACGACACAGGCGCGCGACTATGAACTAAAGGGTGACACCTTGAGCTGGCGCGTCGTGCCTCGACCTGACGGCTCCATCCCTATCACGGTGATGCGCCGCGTTGCTCAATAGTTGCGTGCCCAATAGCTGCGTGCCCAATCGCTGCGTTGCCCATTACATGACACGCAAGACAACTTCTATCAAGCTATTGCGAGAACGAAGATTTGTATGTAACTTTATTTTGTTATGAATATAACAAGTTTTTCGCCCTGGCTTTTGATGGTGTTCAGTCTTCCTGCTGCGAAGGCCAGTGAGCGCGTGCAGGTGTGGCGGAGGTTGCAGAAGTTCGGCTGCGTCGCATTCCGGAACGCGGGGTATCTGCTGCCGAATACGGTGGAGAATCGGGAACGACTTACGTGGGCTGCACAGACGGTTCGTGCCAGTGGTGGGGAGGCGTCGGTGGTGGAGGTGACGTCGGTCGACGACTTGTCGGAGACAGGTGTGCGTGACCTGTTCCGGGCCGCTCGTGACCTGGACTATCTGGCTCTTCGCGACGAATTGAAGAGGTTGAAGCCGACAGTGGGTGAGGCGTCTGCTAAGGTGGTTCGGCTTCGGAAGCGGTTTAAAGAGATTGTTGCGATGGACTTCTTTGAGGCGAAACAGCGGAGCGCGATCCAGATTCTGTTGGACCAACTGACTGCCTCGCCGGCAAAGGCTGCGGCCATGAAATCTACGGCGAAGAAAGACTATCAGCAGCAGGTTTGGGTGACGCGGCCGCGACCGGGGATCGACCGTGTGTCTTCGGCCTGGCTGATCGCGCACAGGATTGACGCTGACCCGACGTTTGTCTTCGCGGCGGAGGCTACAAACCAACCGGGTGCGATTCCGTTCGATATGTATGGAGAAGAGGGGTTTGGACACGTGGGGGAGTGCTGCACGTTTGAGACTTTGTGTCGTTCGTTCGGGATCAAGGACAAGAAGATTTTGCTGATTGCGGAGGCGATCCACGATGCGGACCTGGAAGACCGCAAGTTTGGCCGGGAAGAGGGCCACGTAATGAATCAGATTTTGCAGGGCTGGGCGAAGTTGAAGGTCGATGACCATGAGTTGCTGAAGCGGGGAATGGAATTGATGGAGGGGCTCTATGTATCGATTGCGTAAAGAGGTCTCCGGATGACGATGAAAAAAAAATTGGCCTGCCGTTGCTCTTGCTGTCGCTACTGGTGGTTGCCGGAGCGGTGACGGTGAAGATGCGTGGCTTTCGGGCGTCTTCGCAGCCTTCCTCCGTCGAGATGGCGGTGGCGCGTGGGGTGCGGAATTTCAGCATTCCGCGCGCTGAGAGCCAAAAGAAGAATCCTTATGCTGGCGATGAACTTGCGCTACAGCAGGGGCGGGAGCTGTTCCTGACACGATGCGCAGGCTGCCATGGAACGGATGGACGGGGTACGACGCCGATTGGGGCGAAGATGTATCCGCGGGTTCCGGATCTGCATGAGAGCCTGACACAGAAGCTTTCGGATGGACAGATTCATTCGATCATCCAGGACGGAGTGCAGCTCTCGGGTATGCCTGCGATGCCGGGAATGGGCGCGGATGCGGAGCGAGAGGGCTGGGAGCTGGTCACGTATGTTCGTACCATGCGGGCGGCTACGCCGGGCGAGGCACACTTGCAGCAGACGGTTGCTACCAGTGCACAGTATGTTGGATCGCAATCGTGCCAGAGGTGCCATAGCGCGGTGTATGAGCGCTGGCGTAAGACGCCGATGGCGAACGTGGTGCGCGACCCGAAGGAGCATCCGGATGCGATTATTCCGGACCTGAAGACGAATGATGTGGCGAAGTTTACGGTGGAGCAGGTGGCGTTTGTGTATGGCAGTACCTGGAAACAGCGCTACTTTACGAAGCAGGGGGATGACTACTATCCACTGCCGGTGCAGTGGGACATTGGCAATAAGAAGTGGCTCAAGTATCACACCGCCGATCAAGGCGCGGACTGGTGGACGGCGTTTTATCCATCGGACAATATGCAGCGACCAACCAGTGCTACGTGTGATGGATGCCACTCGGTAAGCTTCGACATCCATAGTAAGAAGGCGACGGAGTGGAATGTCGGCTGCGAACGCTGCCATGGCCCAGGAAGCGAGCATGTCGGCCATCCGACGCGTTTGAATATTCTGAACCCGTCGCAGATGGACTCGGTTGCTTCGAACGATAGCTGCATTTCGTGCCACTCGCAGGGGCGGCCGAAGGGCGGCTTGATTGAAGGCAAGGCGTATGACTGGCCGGTTGGCTATGCAGTTGGCAAGCGGCTCCAGGACTTCTGGAAGCTGGAAGACATTACGCTGGGGCAGACCGACTTTCTGCACTATGCGGATGGAAGCGCGCATAAGAACCGCATGCAGGGGAACGACTATGTCCAGAGCGTGATGTACGAGAAGGGCGTGACGTGTGCCTCTTGCCATGATGTCCATGGGACGGAGAACTATGCGCAACTGCGCAAGCCGGCGGAGAAGATTTGTCTGGACTGTCATGCGGCGAACTCTGCGAATGGGCCGCATGTTGCGAGTCTGGAAGAGCATACACACCATAAGGCCGGCAGTGCGGGAAGCCAGTGTGTGGCGTGCCACATGCCGAAGATTGCGACTCAGGGGGTTCCGGGAGCGTTTGTGAGCTCGCATACGTTTCGATTCGTGACGCCTGCGATGACGGATAAGTACAAGATTCCGAATGCGTGTACGTTGTGCCATAAAGACAAGTCCACGGACTGGGCTACGCAGGAGCTGGTGAACTGGAAGGGCAGCTCGCCGTGGCGGTTGGCGCAGCGGTAGGCCTGATGACAAACAAACGACAACAACAGAATCGCAAGGGCGGTTTGCTTTGTCGAGGGTTAGAGTTTGCCGAGGGTGAGTTTGGCAATAGTGGCTAGCTGCATGAAGGATGTGCCTTCGTAGATTTTGCCGATCTTGGCGTCGCGGTAGAGTTTTTCTACGGGGTAGTCCTTGACGAAGCCGGAGCCGCCGAAGACCTCGACGGCAAGGGAGGCGGTGCGTTCGGCGACTTGTGAGGTGAAGTATTTGCACATGGCGGCTTCTTTGAGGAAGTCGTCGCCGCGGTCTTTGAGGCGGGCGGCGTTGTAGACCATGAGGCGGGCGGCTTCGATCTCGGTGGCCATCTCGGCTAGCTGGAACTGCATGGCCTGGAACTCGATGATCGGTTTGCCAAACTGCTTGCGTTCCTTAGCCCACTTGGCGGCGTGGTTCCATGCGCCTTGTGCGAGGCCGAGCATTTGGGCGCCGATGCCGATGCGGCCCTCGTTGAGGGTCTCGATGGCAATCTTGTAGCCTTTGCCGGGTTCGCCGAGGACTGCTGTGGAGGGTACGACACAGTTATTGAAGATGAGCTCGCAGGTGCTGGAGGCGCGGATGCCTAGCTTGTCTTCCTTCTTGCCGAGGGTGAAGCCGGGGGTGGCTTTTTCGACGAGGAATGCGGTGATGCCTTTGTAGCCGAGGGCTGGGTCGAGGGTGGCGAAGACGATGAAGAGTCCGGCTTCTTTGGCGTTGGTGATCCAGAGCTTCTGACCGTTGAGGACATAGCTATCGCCCTGCCTGGTGGCGCGAGTTTGGA
>JANYER010000116.1 GCA_025359825.1 Granulicella sp. | reverse complement strand
TGGCCTCCTGAAGATTGGGAGCCGCATGTACTGGTGTGGCTGCTCAATCACTTCGCCGAAGATCCTGGCAGCATCGCCTACTGCCGCTACATTCTGCTTTGGCAGGAGGACGCGGAACCCGTCCTGATCGGTACGCTCGGCGCCGCACCCGAGTTCGGGTATGCAATCTTGCCTGAGTTCCGACGACGTGGATACGCGCTCGAAGCAGCGCAGGCAATGATCACCTTCGTCGAAGCAAGAGGGGATGTGAGCCGTCTAGTCGCTCACACCTATCCAGAGTTGGTTGCCTCCATCAAAATTCTGGAGCATTGCGGCTTTGTGCTGGAAGGGCCGGGAGCTGAAGAAAGAACGATCCGCTATAGCCGCACCGTGGCTTCCCCATAAAGGGAAGTCTCATTCTTTGACGCTGACCCCAAGCGCCTTCATCTTGCGGTAGAGATGACTTCGCTCCAAGCCTAGCGACTCAGCGGTTCGCGATACGTTGCCGTGGCACTCGTCCAACTTCTTCAGGATGTAGTCGCGCTCATACGCTTCGCGGGCCTGCAGCAAAGTCGTGAACTCCTCCGGCCGCGCATTCTTCGGCATACTCGTTGAACTGGTCATCTCACGATTGGGTTCACGGAAGACCAGCATCGGCAGATGTTTGCGCTCCAGCCGCTGCGTCTTGGGATTCAGGATGAGTACTCGCTCCACAAGATTGCGCAACTCCCGAGTGTTCCCCGGCCAGTGATACTGCCGAAGAGCAGCCAGCGCGTCCTCGGTCATCTCTACATGCGGACGACCATACTGCTGACCGAACTCGTGCAGGAACTCTTTGACGAGCGATGGAATATCTTCCTTCCGCTCTCGCAACGGCGGCACAAAAAATGGGATGACATTGAGCCGATAGAAGAGATCTTCGCGAAAGTTGCCGCGCGCAATCTCGTCCTCGAGATCCTTATTCGTCGCCGCAATCACTCGCACATCCACGTGCACCGGATGCGAAGCTCCTACCGGATAAAAGCGTTGCTCATCAAGCGCGCGCAGCACCTTGGCCTGCGTCTTCAAGCTCATGTCGCCGACCTCGTCGAGGAAGAGCGTCCCGCCATCCGCGCGTTCAAACGTACCCTTCTTCTCCTGCGGTCCATTGGAGCCGGCCGGCACCGCGCCATGACGGTAGCCGAACAACTCTGACTCGATGTAGTCCTCAGGAATTGCCGCGCAGTTCAACTCCACAAAGGGTCGGTCCTTACGCAGCGACTCCGCATGCATCGCCCGGCCGATCAACTCTTTACCTGTCCCGCTCTCGCCAAAGATGAGCACACGCCCATTCGTCGGCGCCATCAGTTTGATCTGCTGGCGTAGCGCCTTCATCGGCACGGACTGGCCGGTGACTGTGCCGCGTACATTCAACTGCCGCGCAAACTCCTGGTTGTCCTCACGCATCTGCCGCGCGCGCATCGCGTTCTTTAGCACGATGAGCGTGCGGTCGAGCGAGAGGGGCTTCTCCAGGAAGTCGTAGGCACCGAGCTTGGTAGCCCGCACCGCAGCCTCAATCGTGCCGTGTCCGCTGATGATAACGACCTCTGGGACGTTGGCACTATCCAGCGAACGAATCTCGCCGAGTGCGTCCAGGCCATCGCGGTCGGGCAGCCAGATGTCGAGCAGCACCACGTCGTACGCTGCATCGCGCAGCAGCGTCAGGGCTTCGCCCGCAGTGGCAGCGGTCGTAACCAGGTAGCCCTCCTCACGCAGGATGGACTCGAGGGACTCACGGATTTCGGCTTCATCATCGACGATCAGAACATGATTCATAGGGAGGTCGTAGGTTGCTCTTCGTTAGGAGCCGCTTCTTTGGAATCAGCTTCTGGGAAATCAGCTTGGGGGGAATCAGCTTCGGAAATGGGATCAATATAAGGCATGATGTAGTCCGAGCTGCGACGGCGCTTCGGCTCCGCCACTACAGGTGCTAGCAAATAGGCGTCGCTGTCGGCGGCAGAGGCAGGCTTCAACTCCACAATAAACTTTGCTCCCGCCGGCTCGTTCTTCTCCGCGCGAATCGTGCCTTGATGCTCCTGGATAATCTTCGCGGCAATCGCCAGTCCCAGCCCGGTGCCACGCTGCTTGGTGGAGAAATAGGGCAGGAACAGCCGCTCGCGCATCTCGTCGGTCAGACCGCTGCCGGTGTCCGCCAGGCTGAGTTCCACCATTCCCGTATCCAGCAGGCAGGATGTCAATCGCAGCTCGCGGAACAGGCTCTGCTGCATGGCCTCGGCCGCGTTGTCGATCAGGTTGCCCAGCGCACGCTTCAACGCCTCCGGGTCGGCAAAGACCAGCGGCAGATCCGGAGCGAGCTTCAGCACAATCTTGATGTTCGTCATGCGACCAGCGAAGAGCGCCAGCGAATTCTCCACAATCGTATTAAGGTCTGCCGGACGAGGACGTGCCGTGGGGAACTCTGCCAGTGCTCCGAACTGGTCCACCAGCGAGCGCATCGATTCCACCGACGAGGTAATGACCTCGCTACACCTGCGGATCACCGGCACCGAGGGCGACTCCACATGCTGCTCGGTCAGCGTAGTCGCCAGACGATCGATGTGCCGGCGAATCTGCTCAGCGGACAATGAGATTGGCGTCAGCGGGTTCTTGATCTCGTGCGCTACGCGGCGGGCGACCTCCTTCCACGCGGACTGCTTCTGCGCGCGCAATAGCTCCGTCGCGTTCTCCAGCACCAGCACGTAGCCCTGGTGTTCGCGTTGATGGCCCGCACCCGGAACCTCCAGCAGCGCCACAGTCGCCAGCAGGTTCGTGGTCCCGGAAAAGCTGGCCTTGATCTCCGAGACAGCATGCGTCAGCTCGATCTCGGCCGAAGCCGAACCCATGCGATGGCTGCGAAGTATCAGCCGGTCCAGCACCTCATACACCTCAGCCGGAAAGACTGATTCAATGGCCATCCCCAGAAACGGCCGCTGTCCGCCAGGGTCCATCATCTCCGACAGTGCACGATTGGTGAGTATGATGCGGCGGCCAGGATCAAGCGTCGCGACGCCGTTCGGAATCGTCTCCAACATCGTCTCCAACTCACCCCGCCGCGCCTCCAGCGCGGTGTTCGCCGCCGACAGTTGAATCGTCGAGTGCTCCACAGCGCGGCGACTGTTCTCCAGGTCCGAAGCCATGTGGTTAAAGCTCCGAACCAGCTCGCCCAACTCCTCGGTGGCGCTTTCCTTCACGCGGTGGGCATAGTCTCCGGCGGCGATGGCCTCCATCGCGTCCGCCAACGCCTCCACTGGCTTGGTCACTTGTTTGGAGAGATGCAGTGCCAGCCAGCTCGACGCGAATAATGCAAGCGACGTCATCATCAGCAGCAGAATCGTATAGAGGTAGCGCACTTGATTGCGCGAGCGAAAGACCGTCCAGTAGGCCTCGGCGGCATTGCGCAGCCTGGTCATCGTAGCCGCCATTCCGAACGGCATCGGCAAGCCCACGACCACCGTCGTGCCGGGCCGCAATGTCGACGCGCCCAGCGCATAGTCAATCCGCCCGACCGAGAAGACTGGCTGATCGGTTCGTCGCGCAGCAGACAGAATGGCCGCGTCTGTCGACTCCACTTGCGATAGCTTCGCCGTATTTTTGGCCGGGCTGTCGGGCGCCTCCTCGTCTGCGGGTAACTCTGGCAGCCAGGTCTTTAACTGTGCAGGCGTGCCATCCTGCTGGGGCATCTGCATCGCCGCTACGGCCCGGCCATTGCGATACACAATGGCAAAGCCGTTCTGCAGCGTAATCTCGTGCTGCCGCAGTACCGAGTCCATCGACTCACGCGAGTGACGCGCCGCCGAGAGCGCAGCCGCCCGGCTGGTGATGTGCCCATTCGCACGAGGAGAGGTCCGCGAGAGCTTGTTCGAGGTAGAGGGAACCGGCGCATCAGGCGCATTCGGAACGCTCGGTGCAGCGGTCGAGCCCTCCGCAGGCAGCGACGTCGCAATCGAGTCAGCCTCGGCGCGCGCATTGGCCGTCGTGTAGCGCGAGAGCTCCAACGCCATGTTGTTGCTGTCGTCGCGCATCTGGCTTACCGGGCCGGAGAACCAACGCTCCACCGCGCGATTCATCAGCCCGTAGCTGAAGGTGAACATGAACACGATAGGAATCAGCGAGACCAGCACCGCGCCCCACAGCATCCGCGTCCGCAGCCGCGCACCCATCACCCGGCTGCGCTGGTCGGCGTATAGCTTCAGCACGTTTCGAACCAGCAGCACCAGCACCGCAACAAACAGCAGGAAGGCCACAATCGAAAGACCGGTGTAAACAAAGATCTGCTCGGTCGTCGCCGGATTCAGGAACTTCAGGTTGAAGGCATTCAAGGCCGCAAGCGTAGAGAAGAGCACCAGCAGCACGGTGCCCAGCGCGATCGTAAGGCCCTTTCTGCGGTTCGCACTGATGGGCATTTGGGTGCCGTCCTCCGTGCTGTGATTATAGGCGCGGGTCTGGGCTCAGGAAGGCACCCAAGACCGGGGTTACGAGTTACAACAATTCAGCGATCGGCTTCCAGTCGCGTTGCTGCGCTGCCGCCACTGCCCCATAGGTCAGCGTGCCTTCATAGGTGTTCACGCCCTCGGCGATGCCCTTGTCTTCTGAGATGGCAGCCTTCGCTCCCAGCCGTGCCAGCTTCAGCACATACGGGAAGGTCGCATTGGTGAGCGCCAGAGTCGACGTATTCGGCACCGCTGCAGGCATATTGGTAACGCAATAATGCACTACGCCATCCACCACGTAGGAGGGGTCAGAGTGGGTCGTCGGGTGAGCCGTCTCGATGCAACCGCCCTGGTCAATCGCCACATCGACGATCACCGCGCCCTTTTTCATCTTGGCGACCATCGCCTTGGTGACAATCTTCGGAGCTGCCGCACCCGGAATCAGAACGCCGCCGATCACCAAATCCGCCTCCGAAGTAGCCCGCTCAATGTTGTAGCTGTTCGAAGCCACCGTATACAGCCGCCCGCCAAATATGTCATCCAGCTCGCGCAAACGGTTCAGGTTCAGGTCGATCAGCGTCACCTTCGCGCCCATGCCCAGCGCAATCTTCGCAGCGTTCGTCCCAACAATGCCGCCGCCGATGATGCACACATTGCCCGGAGGCACACCTGGAACTCCGCCCAGCAGAACACCTCGGCCACCATGCTCTTTCTCCAGATACGCCGCACCCACCTGCACTGACATACGCCCTGCCACTTCGGACATCGGCGTCAGCAGAGGAAGCGCACCGGTGCGGTCGCGGACCGTCTCATACGCAATGCCCGTCACCTTGTTATCCAGCAGCGCATTGGTCAGCTCCGTCAGCGGAGCGAGGTGCAGATACGTAAACAGCAGCAGCCCCGGGCGAAAGTGCTTGTACTCCTTCTCCACCGGCTCCTTCACCTTGACGACCATATCCGCCAGCCGCCACACGTCGTACGCCGAGCCGACAATCTCCGCCCCGGCTGCCTGGTACTCTTCATCGGGCATGGCCGAAAGCGCACCAGCGTCATGCTCTACCAGTACCTTGTGGCCAGCCTCAACAAGCGCCTTGGCTCCGGCTGGGGTGACGCCTACGCGGCTCTCGTGGTCTTTTACTTCCTTGGGGACGCCTACGATCATGGTCTTCTCCGGTACTGAACTCGCTGATTCTCGTGCGGTTCGCTCTTCTTATTGTATCGAGTTTGGTGGAGACGGTCGCATACACTAGCCCATAGGCCGCGCGCACAACCCAGGCACGGCCAGCAACAGGAGCTATGGCGCAAGCAGGAAGCACCTTCCAACCCATCACCTATACGACCCGCTTCCCTGCCCTCGACGGCCTGCGCGCCCTGGCCGTGACCATGGTCTTCGCCTTCCACTACGGCGGCGGTGCGCACTCTGGCTCGCTGCTGCGCGCCGTCAACGCAATGCGTCTGCAGGGCTGGGCCGGGGTGGACCTGTTCTTTGCACTCTCCGGATTCCTCATCACCGGCGTCCTCTACGACACCCGCAGCGACAGTAAATTCTTCAGCCGTTTCTACGCTCGCCGCACCCTGCGCATCTTCCCGCTGTACTACCTGCTGGCCCTCGTCCTGCTGCTGCTGACGCCCATCTTCCACTACCGCTGGCAGGGTCTGCACCTGCTCTTTCTGGTCTACCTGGGCAATATCCCGGCAGCGCTGATGCCGACCATGTACCAGATTCACGCCCGCTACAAGGCCGCCGACCTCTATATCGGCCATCTCTGGACGCTCTCGGTGGAAGAGCAGTTCTATCTCCTGTGGCCGCTGATCGTGTGGCGCGTCCGCAGCCGCATCACCCTGATGCGAGTCGCTGCCGGGCTCAGCTCCCTGGCGATTCTGATGCGCGTCTGGCTAGTCGTCGGCGCAAAGGTCGACCTTCGGGGCGGCTGGCTCTTCACCGTACTGCCCTTCCACATGGACTCCCTGCTCATCGGCGCCGTGCTGGCGCTGCTGCTGCGCGGCCCCAACGCCGCCACATGGCAGCGCCGGTCGAAGTGGGTCTTCGCCGCAGCGCTAGCTGCGGTTGTCACGGCATTCGCCTTCAATCCGCCGGGATTCATGCCCGCCGTCGGCTTCCCCCTGATGGGTCTGGCCAGCGCCGGACTGATCGGCTGGGTCCTGATGCCCGGCTCGGTCGCCTACCAGGTCTTCCACCTGCGGCCCATCCGGGTCTTCGGCAAGTACAGCTACGGATTTTACGTCTACCATCTGCCCTTCGCCGCCGCCTGGGCCTGGGTCACGGCAGAGCTTGGCCGCCGCATCCACTCCGTTCACCTTGCGGCGAGCATCGTCCTCCCCGTCAACTTCGCCTTTACCTTTCTGGTCGCCAAACTCAGCTATGACTACTTTGAGGTACGGTTTTTGTGTAGAAAACGCTCCTTCGAGTACGACACCGAGAAAGCGTCGAGTGACAGCAGGCCGTACAATATTGCCTAAGACTCGACATCAGGAAATGAACCCGCAGAATGTCTTCGAATAACTTCCAAATGCGTTACTCCCGCATCCACAATATGCGGTCCCTCTTTAGCCTCTTTTCGAGCGATCTGGCGATCGACCTCGGCACCGCGAATACGCTGGTCTTCGCGCACGGCAAGGGGATTGTCGTCAACGAGCCCTCCATCATCGCGGTCAACAAGCTGACCAACGAGGTCGAGGCGGTCGGCAAAGAGGCCAAGGAGATGCTCGGCCGTACGCCCGGCAATATCGTCGCCATCAAGCCCATGAAGGACGGTGTAATCGCCGACTTCCGCCACACCGAAAAGATGTTGAACTACTTTATCCACAAGGCGCACAACCGCAAGATGATGGTTCACCCCCGCATCGTCATCGGCGTGCCCAGCGAGATCACGCAGGTAGAAAAACGCGCTGTCATGGACTCCGCTTACCGCGCCAAAGCCTCTGAAGTACATCTCGTCGAGCAGGCCATGGTCGCTGCCATCGGTGCTGGACTGCCCATCACCGAGCCCGGCGGCAACATGGTCGTCGACATCGGCGGCGGTACGACCGACATCGCGGTCATCTCCCTCGCCGGTATCGTCTACTCGCGCTCCGTCCGCATGGCCGGCAACCAGATGGACGAAGCCGTCATGACCTACCTCAAGCGGAAGTACAACCTGCTCATCGGCGAGCGCACCGCGGAGATGATTAAGATCACCCTCGGTTCAGCCTTCGTGCTGGACCGTCCGCTCACCATGGAGGTCAAAGGCCGCAACCTCATCGAGGGTGTCCCGAAGACCATCACCATCGAAGACTCCGAGATCCGCGAGGCCCTCAGCGAGTGCATCGCCACCATCATCAACGCCATTCGCGTAGCTCTCGAGCGTACCCCGCCTGAGCTCTCCGCAGACATCTCTGACCGCGGCATCGTCCTCACCGGCGGCGGCGCGCTCATCAAAAACCTCGACAAGCGCATTCGCGAAGAGACCGGTCTGCCCGTCTCGATCGCAGACGACCCGCTGGCCAGCGTCGTGCTGGGTACAGGCAAGATGCTCTCCGACTTCAAACTGCTGCGTAAGATTTCAATCGACTAGTTTTTACAAGTGGTGGACTTGCCGCGCTGCTCCTACAGGGGTGGCGCGGTTTTCATTTCGGGGCTATAGGAACTATTCGTCGTCAGACGGCGTTGCCAAACTTACCCGTACACGGTCCACGCGACGGTCCGTGCTGGCGAGCACCTCGAGCCGTAGTCCGTCCTCTTCTACCACCTCACCCGGAAGCGGAATGTGGCCCGCGATCTCCGACACCAGCCCGCCGATGGTCGTGGATTCATAGTGCTCCGGCAGTCGCAGCGCGGTGGGGTCGTCGCGCGTGTCCCGCGCCTCCAGCTTGCGCAGTGCCTCGGCCTGCGTCTCTGCGTGAGCCTCTTCATCGTCGTTGGCGTCGCCGGGCTCTCCGGGCTCGGCATCGACGCTGTCGCTGGCTTCGAGGTCCTCTGCTGGCTGTGTCAGATGCGGCTTGTGGGCTCCCTCAAACTGGTCCGCAAACAGATCGCGCAGCCGCGAGAGCTCAAACGCACCCGAGACCGTGTACGCACCATTGGCCTCGCGGACCGGCGTGTCGTCCGGCTCGGTGTCGTCGTGCTCATCCGCGATATTACCGACGATGGCCTCCAGTAGATCCTCGATGGTCACAATGCCCGCGACGCCGCCGTACTCGTCGATCACGATGCGCATGTGCTGCTTCTCGCGCTGCATCTCCCGCAGCAGCTCGGCGACGTTCTTGGTCTCCGGCACAAACGCCACCGGACGCTGGATACTCGCAACCGTCTTATGCCGCGCCACCGTATCGGCGATGTGCAGCAGGTCATGCGCGAAGGCAATGCCGGTAATGTGGTCGAGCGACTCTGAATACACCGGCACTCGCGAGAAGGCAGTCCGCTGAATGACCTCTGTAAATTCCTGCAGCGTCAGTGTGCCCGGGACGGTAATAATCTCCGGTCGCGGCGTCATCACCTCGCGCACCACCTTATCGCCAAACTCGATCACCGAGCGTACCAGCTCGCGGTCCGACTCCTCCAGAATCCCTTCCTCTTCGCCCGCCTCCAGCAGCGCGTCCATCGCCTCGGAAGGATGATCCTCCTCCATAGCGTCCTCCGGCTCCGCCAATGCCGCAATCGAAAGCAGCAACCCCAGCAGCAGAGTAATCGGCAGGATCAGGTAGAAGAGCGCCTGCAACACCGGACGAATGCGCGCAATCCACAACCCGCGCGTCCGCGTAAACAGAATCTGCGGTACCAGCCGGTCGAAGATCAAGATCAGCAGCACCAGCTCGAAGGCCGTCCGCGCGATGTCCCAGTTCTCCGGCGTATGGACCAGCGTCGGCAGCAGCGTTGTATGGGTATAGAGCCGCAGCCCGGACATCAGTGCAATCGTCGCCAGCGTAAGCTGCCGCAGGATCGACGCGGAGAGCGCAACCGACTCCCGCGAGAGCCGCAGCCGGGGCTCCACCACCTGTTCCCACGCGTCGATATTGTCCTGGTACTCACGTGCCAGAAACTTGCCCATCTCTGAGTAAATGCGGTCGACATAAGCGACCAGCGCAAGTATTGCAAGCAATACTGTCAGTGCCAAGGCATAGAAAGGACTCATGCGCGACCTCGCTTCTTCAGCGTAGTCTTCTTCGCTACCGCGACCTTTTTCTTGGCCACTGGTGCTTTCACCGGATTCGTGACTCGATCAATCAGACTCACCGGCAACTTCAACTGGCCACGCAGCTCTGCCTCGCGCGCAGCCATCTGGCCGTCGTCTATCTCATGATCCTCGCCATCGAGATGCAGAAGACCGTGCAGCAAAAGCACCTTCACTTCGATTTCGAGTGAGTGCTTGAATGAAGCCGCCTGTCGCGCCGCCGTATCCAGCGAGATCGCAAGGTCCCCGGCATGATGCTCGGCAACCTCTGCGGGCGTGGGGAAACTCAATACATCGGTAGCTTTATTCTTTCCCCGGTAGTCACGGTTCAGCCGCTTCAGCGCTGCATCCGAGGTCAGCAGAACATCCACCTCACCTGCAAGACCAACAGCAGTCCTGGCACGGTTGAGGAACCGCGTGAGGCTGGGCTTGGAAAGAGGCGCAGCCGCGGAGTGGGAGAGAGTACTTGGGGGTTCGATGGTGATCATCGGTGGCGTGGGTGCAAACACTAACAGAGGGCCAATGTGCGCCCTCTGTTAGTGATGGTATCGCATCTTACTGGTGATTACTGGGTTTTAGGGATGAGTGCTGGTGGTGGCGTAAGGTTTGAGCCCGCCAGTACCGACTCTCCAATCGGCAGTGGGAGCTGCTGCTGCGCCTTGCCGTAGCTGTCGTACGCCCGCACAATCCGCTGCACCAGTTGATGACGCACAACGTCGACATCTTCGAAGTGGCAAAACTTAATTCCCTCCACACCGGAGAGAACATTCAGCGCGTCCAGCAGTCCGGACTTCTTCGGGTTAGGCAGGTCCGTCTGCGTGAGGTCGCCCGTAATCACTGCCTTGGAGTTGTTCCCCAGGCGCGTTACGAACATCTTCATCTGCTCAATGGTGGTGTTCTGCGCCTCGTCCATGATGATGAACGCGTCGGACAACGTACGCCCACGCATAAACGCAAGCGGCGCTACCTCAATCACGTTCGACTCCAGCATCTTGTCGACCTTCATCGGATCCATCAGGTCGTAGAGCGCGTCGTACAGTGGCCGCAGATACGGGTCCACCTTTTCCTGCAACGAGCCCGGCAGAAAGCCCAGCCGCTCTCCAGCTTCCACAGCCGGACGCACCAGGATAATGCGGCTCACCTTCTTCGCTACCAGCGCCGAGACAGCCATCGCCACTGCCAGGTACGTCTTACCTGTACCAGCCGGTCCCAGGCCGAAGGTCATGTCCGAGGACTCAATCGCCTCGACATACTTACGCTGGTTGGGGCTGCGTGGCTGCACCATTCGCTTCACGCCCGCAGACCGCTGCTTGCCAGAGTCCATCAGGCTCTTCAGGGTGACGGAGGGGTCAACGATCACCAGCTTCAGCATCCCGTTCAGCTCGCCGTTATGGAGATGCACCCCGGATTTGCGAAGCGAATCGAAGTCGGAGAAAATGCCAACCACCCGGTTGACAGCGTCCTCTGGCCCGGTAACGTGAATGGCATCAGATCGAAGGTCGATGGCCACGTGCAGACCATCTTCCATCAGGCGGAGGTTTTCGTCGCGGGTCCCGTACAGGGGCTCAATACCAGGAGTGATTTCGATGGCCTTTTTATTCAAGTAGGGTTCTGACCTCCGTCAGGAAATGCGGGGTGGTTAGCTTCTCGTTGGATGCAGGTTGTTGAGATGCAGAGCGAACGGGAGGAGACAGCGCATTGGCTACGCTCCTGGACTGCGACCGGGATGGCGGGTGGTGCCAAACGTGTGTCGAAGATGGGCACAGATTAGAACTTAGTAACGGGTGCGTCAAGTGAAATGATGGCAGCAATCCACAGGGTCGAAAGCCAAACTCCCAAGGCACATATTCGATCATCAAACGATGACTTATCCAGTGCTATCATTCCAGCAGGAGAATCCTCCATGCGCACCACAGTCGTACTTGACGATGACTTACTGGCCAAAGCCACGTCTTTCACCGGGGTCCATGAGAAGACAGCGCTGCTCCGCGAAGCACTCAAAGCCCTGATCGAACGCGAGAGCGCTCGCCGACTTGCTTTGCTTGGCGGCAGTGAAACAGCGTTGACCGTCGCTCCTCGAAGACGCGCCGCCCGATGATCCTGGTCGACACATCCGTCTGGATCGATCACCTGCGTCACGACCTGCCCGCACTCCGCCAGCTACTGGAAAAAGGCCAAGTACTCTGCCACCCATTCATCATCGGCGAACTCGCCATGGGCAGCCTGAAAAAACGAGCTTCATCCTGTCTGCGTTGGAGGCGCTGCCACGCGCAGAGGTCGCCCGCGAGGAAGAGGTCCTCAGCTACATCACCGACCATTCCCTGTTCGGCATAGGCATTGGATACATCGACGCACACCTGCTCGCATCGACCCAATTGACCTCAGGATCGCGGCTCTGGAGCAGTGATAAGCGCCTCCATGAGGTCGCTACTAAACTCGATCTAGCCTACGATCCTGCGCCATCTTCAAGTTGACTTTCTATTTGCGAGGAGCAGCCGAAGGCGGTACCAGGCCATTCAGCCGCAGCATCCCAGCCATCTGCGAGTAGTGGTCGGCCACATCGATCGCCAGTTCCAGCAGTGCCCGTGCCCGCGGCGTCTTGCGCCCACCAAAGAACGTCACGGTATCGCCCAATTGTGAGTCCTGCAGCGTGTCCAGCGTCTTGGCGCAGTAGTCAAAGGACACCTTCAGCGCGGCACCCAGCGCCTCCTTGGAGTCTGTCTCCTTCACTGCTGGAACGCTGGACATGGGGAGTGTCCCTAACATGGCGCAGACGTGCGAATTGCCTTCCACGATGTGGGCAACGGTCTTGCCGTACGTCCACTGCGTCTTGGTCGGCTGGAAGCCGTACTTATCAGCTGGCATCTCTTCCGCCGCGGCGATAATAAACTTGGCCTGGCGGTCAAAGATCTCGCGAGCACTGGCGACGACCGGGTTGGCGGGGCTCTGAGCCAGCAAGGCTGGGGTGGCGGCAGTTACAACAGCAAAGCTCAGCGCAATCAATAACTTCATGGAAGTTTTCTCACTCATCTAAAGGTGGTTGGAGCGCAAACGAACAAGTTCGCCGCCCCTTCACCTTAGGTTCGCCACGTCGGCCTGTCAATTCGGGCCTCAAACGGTCTCCCAGAGGTTTCCCAAGGTTCTGATTGACCTGCGGCCAGTAGTTCCGTAAGATTAGATATTGCAGGGTGTGCGGCGGGTCGTTCCACTTATGACCTAAGGCTGTGACTGTATCCAGCTTTCTGGCCTGCTACCCCAATTTCCCCCAGGCACCGATTTATATCGATCCGGGTTTTAGAAAAGAGAGTTTATGGCAAATCATGTTTCGTCCTTGAAGCGCTCGCGTCAGACCATCACCAAGACCGCAGTCAACCGCGCCAACAAGAGCAAGCTGCGTGGCACGCTGCGCACCCTGCGCGAAGCCATCGCCGGTGGCGATGCCAAGACCCTGGGCGAAGTCTACCGCTCCACCGTCTCGGTTCTCGATAAGAGCGTCCAGAAGGGCGTCCTGCACAAGAACACCGCCAGCCGCTACAAGAGCCGCCTCAATGCACGCGTCAAGGCTGCCGTCACCACCAAGGCTGCTTAGTTCTCGCTGCCAAAATCCGAATAAGCTTCTAAAGAAAAGGCCATCCCAACCCGGGATGGCCTTTTCTACTGAAGCCATCTTGCATTTGACTAGTGCGGTGCCTGGCTGGGATTCGGTGCATCCGGGTTGTACAGCGTCGGCGGCTTGCGAGGCTTCGCAGGCTCTGCGGCAGGCTCAGCAGCCGTTGCAGGCGGCGCGACCGGCTTATCTGTCTTATCTGCCGAAGGACTCGCCACCGGGACATCCGGGTTATCCGGAGAAGGGGTCGCGGTCGGTAACGGCACTGCCGGCAACGCCACCGACAGACTCGGTGCTGCCGGGGCCTCATCCAGCTCCGCTCCAGACTTTGTATCTCCAGCCTCGGCTGACGCTGTGCCTCCGTTCTTTGCAGGAGCACTCTCCGTCACCTCGGTCAGATTAACCTCCACCTCGTTCGGTCGCGGAGCAGCCGCCTGCGACATCTGGATCGCGGTCTTGTCCCTAGACGTCAGCGCCGGTAGCGCATAGATCTCAATCGCGCCCTCGCGAACGATCGCCAGGGACATCCCATCCGGTGAAAACGTAACGTTCTGTCCCGCTCGAACAATTGGCGTACTCTCCAGACGCAGCAGCGTCTTGCCGCTATCGTTCTGGATCACGTCCACCGTCTGTCCGGTAAGCTGCGCTGGCACCAGCTCGTCCGTCAGGATCGCGGCCCCCAACAGGTTGATGCGTTCGATCGCAAAGCGGCCTGTGATCGGCGCAAACTCCAGGTGCGGCGCAAGGTAGGAGCCTCCCAGCGTCTGAATCCACATCGCATCGCCGCGCAGGTTGAACCCCGCCAACTGCTGCCGCACCGTTCCTCCGTGGCAGCCCAGCGCAATAAACTCACCCTGGCTGATAAACGAGGCCAGAGGACGGCACGTCGAGTCATACAGAGCCAGCGGGAGCGTCTTGCCATCATGCGACCGAAAGTCGAAGGCCCACGTCTGATGCCCTTGGTCGACAGCATTGATAAAGCCCACTCCATTCAGCGGAAGCTCCACCGGCCGCCGGGTATGGGCAATCCCAGCGTACATAGGCACAACCCGGCCATCGCTCTTCATGGACAGATTAAGCCGGTAGAAGTGCAGCTCTACATTCGTCGGCGGAGGAATCCGCGGTGGCTCCACGCCCACGCTCACCTTCGGATCATCCGGCGACGGCACCGGCAGCGGCTCCGTCGATTCCACCGTCAGAAACCTTGCATCGGCAGACAGCAGCACGGCAACAACGTGGCGATGAGGGTTCAGGAACGGCTGTTGCAGAAATGCTCCGCCACGCGCCAAGTTCACCATCGGGGCGATGGTCGTTAGCGTATCCCGCGTCCTCAGCAGAAAGTGTCCTTGCCCCAGGTTCCAGAGGTATTGGCCATGGTCGTGAAGCTGCCACTCCGCCCGCGCCAGCACCTTTCCTGAGGGCACCTCCAGCAGCACCGCATCCACATTGCGGTCTACGTCCGTGGGTGGGTCGTTCGGAACGCGGCGGATTAGCCGATGCGCGTTGTAGGTCAGCAGCAGGTGCGTCTGGTCTACATAATGCACCGTCAGCATGGAACTGCCAGCCAGCAGATAGCGCGACGCAATCGGCTGGAACCCAAGTGGTTCGAGCAGGATACGAATCACCGGCTGCGGAGCGCGCGCCCCTTGCGCAGCCACCGCCAACAGCCAGATCCAAGACAAAATGAGGGCGCTGCGGTAAACCCGGGTGCGATGGCCGACAATGGATATGGGAACCGACATGGACTTGGGTACGTATTGCTGGAGTAGGCAGCATGCCCGCAGAGAGTTCCTGCGTCCAACTAGCTCTACTGTTTCACAGACGAAGACACACCCACAATGGATAGGCCGACAGTCGCAATACGGTGAAGATGCAGTTTGCACCACCAAATCAGAGACAACAATCGATAGCAAACGGAATCAAAGGAGAGATGGAATGAATAAAGCGTTGCGGTGCACACGAACGATGGTTTGGATGGATTGGGTAGCCCTGGGAGTTGCTGCCATTGCAATAAGTTCCAGCGTGGCTATGGCCCAGAGCGGCACAGTCGCGGCACCTGCAGGAGCCAAGGCCGACGCCACCTACCTCCCCACCCCCGGCTTCGACACCTCCTCCCTCGACACGTCTGTGGACCCTTGCAACGACTTCTATAAATTTGCCTGTGGAAAGTTCGCGGCCAACCATCCCATCCCCGCCGACCAGACCGGCGTCGACCAGTTTTACCAGCTCTACAACGTCAACACCCAGAACCTCCGCGCCATCCTGGAGAAGAACTCCGCCGCTGGTGCAGGACGCTCGCCCGACGCGCAGAAGATCGGCGACTACTACGCCGCCTGCATGAACACCGACCTCGTGGAGCAGAAGGGCCTCGCACCCGTACAGCCTCTGCTTGATGAAATCGACGGACTCAAGAGCAAGACCCAACTCGCCGCTCTCATCGGCAAGCTGCAGCGTCTGGGCATCGACATCTTCTTCAGTTACGGCGAGCAGCAGGACTTCAAGGACGCCACCAAGCAGATCGCCAGCATCGGCCAGGGCGGCCTCGGCCTGCCGGAGCGCGACTACTACCTCCGCACCGGCACCAAGGACGAGACCCTCCGCACCCAGTACCTCGCCCACGTCACCAAGATGCTGGTCTTCGGTGGCAGCTCTCCGCAGCAAGCCCTGAAAGACGCCAAAGCCATGGTCGCCATGGAGACCGCACTCGCCAAAGGCTCCATGCCTGTCGAAGCGATGCGCGACCCGGAGAAGATCTACCACCTCCAGCCCATCGCCACATTTGAGAAGAGCCTGCCCGGCGTAAACTTCGCCGCCTTCGAGCGCGCCATGCACTCGCCTGAGGTCACGGAGATCAATAACTCCACGCCCGGCTACTTCCCCGTCGTGCTCGCCGAGATTCGCACCGCCGACCTCTCCACCCTGAAGGCGTACATGCGCTACCACGTCCTCACCGCAGCCGCCGGCCGTCTCCCCAAGGCCTTCGACGAGGAAAACTTCGACTTCTACGGTCGCAAGCTGAACGGCCAGCCCGAGCAGCCTGCGCGTTGGAAGCGTTGCTCCAACGCCGTCAACGGCGCGCTCGGCGAAGCACTCGGCAAGGTGTATGTCGAGGAGTACTTCGCAGGAGATAGCAAGGCTAAGATGGTCGAGATGGTCAAAGACATTGAAGACGCCATGGGCCGCGACATCGACCAGTTGGACTGGATGTCCGCCCCCACCAAGCTGCGCGCCAAGGAGAAGCTCCACAGCGTCGCCAACAAGATTGGCTACCCCGAAAAATGGCGCGACTACAGCAAACTCGAGGTCAAATCGGACGACGCCCTCGGCAACACCCAACGCGCCAATGCCTTCGAGAACGATCGCCAACTTGCCAAGATCGGCCAGCCCGTCGACCACTCCGAGTGGGGCATGACGCCGCCCACCGTCAACGCCTACTACGACCCCAGCATGAACGACATCAACTTCCCCGCTGGCATCCTGCAACCATCCTTCTACGACAAGAACCAGGACGATGCCGTGAACTACGGCCACATCGGTGCCGTCATAGGCCATGAGCTCACCCACGGCTTCGACGACGAAGGCAAGAAGTTCGACGCCAAGGGTAACCTCTCCGACTGGTGGACCCCAGAAGACACTAAAAAGTTCGAGGTCCGCACCGACTGCGTCGTCAAGGAGTACGGCTCCTTTACCGCGGTGGATGATGTGAAGGTCAACGGCAAGCTGACCCTCGGTGAGAACACCGCTGATAATGGTGGTCTGCTACTCGCCTACATGGCCTATCTCGAACGCGCCAAGGCCAACGGAGTCGATCTTACGGCCAAGAAAGACGGCTACACACCTGCTCAACGCCTCTACATCGGCTACGCGCAGAACTGGTGTGAAAACTCCCGTCCCGAACAGGTCCGCAATCAGGTCCTGACTGACCCTCACTCGCCCAGCCACTTCCGGGCCAACGGTGCCATCGTCAATCAGCCCGGATTCGCGGGGGCCTTCGCCTGCAAAAAAGGCGCACCCATGGTCCCGGTCGCAAGCTGCCGCGTCTGGTAGCAAAGCGTTCGCAAACGAATGGCAAGAGCGGAGGCCTCGGTCTCCGCTCTTGTCATTAAGCCAACCAACAAAGTGTGCGAAAGTGGAAGCATGGCTGCATTGGAGAAGAATAAAGCGCTGGGCTTCGGAGCCTGCGCGCTGGCGAGTTCGTTATGGGGCTGCGGCTTCTTCTTTGGCAAGATCGCCCTTGCCGAAATGGGCTTCGCCCACATGGTGCTCTACCGCTTCCTCTTCGGCATCGTCGCGCTGCTTCCACTGCTGCTCACCCATGCCCCGAGCCTGAACCGGCAGGAGTGGGGCCTGCTCGCCGCCGCCTCCTTCCTCGGTGTGCCGCTGCAATTCCTGCTCCAGTTCTATGGCCTCTCCATCACCACCGTCAGCCACGCCTCGCTCATGGTCGGGACCATGCCCGTCATCCTTGCGGTGGGCGCCGCCATCTTCGCGCACGAGCGCATGGACGCTGTCGGCTGGATCGCCCTCGCCGGCTCCACCTGCGGGGCCGCAATGATCGCGCTCGGCGGCAAACACCACGCCGGCAAAGGCGAAGCCTCGCTGGCCGGCGACCTCCTCGTCGTCGTCTCACTCGGCATCGCCCTCTTCTGGATTCTCCTCAACAAGAAGCTCATGGCGCGCCACAGCCACATCGTAGTCACTGTCTACGGATTGCTCCTCGGCACGCTCATGCTCATCGTCTGGGTACCGCTACGCTATGGCATGCCCCCGGTCAGCGGCGTCTCCACCAAAGCGTGGATGGCACTGGCTGCCAGCGGCGCACTCTGCACCGCCGCCACCACCCTGCTGTGGAACTGGGGTATGACCCAGGTCCCCGCCTCCCAGGCCGGAGTGCTCCTCAACATGGAACCCCTCATCGGCAGTCTGCTCGGAGTCCTCGTCCTCGGCGAGCACCTCGGCCCCAGCGCCTGGGCGGGCGGAACCCTCATCCTCGCCGCAGCCATCACCCTCACCACCCACTCCAAAACTCGCGTCAAGACCCACGTCGGCGGAGACAGCACCGCTCTCCCCGACACGCTCGTATAAGCCTCACAAACACCCGCCAGCTAAACTGTCTCTATGGCAGCTTTCGCACGACGATGGACTCAGGTAAGCGCAGTCCTGCGAAGGTTGCAGTGGACGCGCGGACTCCGTGCCGGCGTGGCCGTCGCTGCCGCCATGATCGTCTGCCGCATGTTAGGCAAACCCATGGGCTGGGCCGCACTCGGCGGCTTTGAAGCCATCCTGGTCGACAACGGTGGCCCTTACCGCAGCCGTCTCGCCACCATGAGCACCCTGATGGTCGGTGGAGCCGCAGGCTGCGTCATCGGTTCGCTCGCTTCCGCTCCGTTCACCAGCTACAACCTTGGGCTACTCATCGCCTGTACCGTCACTGCGGCCTTCTGCTTCGCCGTCACCTTCGCACGAGTCATCTCGCAGCCCATCGCCTCTACCAGCGTCATCATCCTGGTCATCTACTTCGCCGGATACGGCAGTTCCACCCACACTCTCAGCGGTTCCCTCGGCAACGCCCTTGCCTTCGTACTCGGCGGTACATGGGCCGCGCTGCTCAGCCTCGGCCTGTGGCCCGTAGACCCCTTCCGTCCCGCTCGCCGCGCGGTGGCCGAGTGCTACACCGTCCTCGCCGACTTCGCCGCCACCGTGCGACCCACGCCGCCGCACAGCGATCAGCGCGAGCGCGAACGTCTCCGCACCCACGACTTCCAACGCACCATGCGCCTCACCATGGAGGCCGCCCGCGGTGCACTCGAAACCACCGCCGCCCGCACCACCGCACGCACCGTCCGCGCCCGCAACCTCACCGTGCTGCTGGAGACCGCCGACATCCTCTTCTCCGAGACCATCCGATGGGCCGAGCTCCTCGAAGGCACCAGCACCGATACCGAAGTCTCCGTCCTGCTCGACGCCTTCCGCTGGATGAGCGGTGCCGAACGCGCCATCGCCCGCGGCCTCGAGCATCGTCCGTCTGACGCCGCAGCCTCCTTCGCACCCGATGGCTCGCACTCCCTCCAGCATGTCCAACGCCGCGCCGAGGAGATCCGCTCCCATGGAGCGGATGAGGCATCCGTCCTAGGCCACCTCATCCCGGAGGAGCGCGACGCATTGCAGAACATCGAGATCGCCTTCGAGTCCGTCCGAGCAGTCTGGACCGGGGCTGAGATTCGCGCCGGTGGCGCAGCTGAACGCTGGGAGGGCCTGGCTAAACGCAGCGCAGCCGCTGAGACCGGTGCCCGCTGGACCGACGCCGTGCGAGCCAACTGGAACCGCCAATCCCTCATGCTGCGCCACGCCCTGCGCGTCGCGGTCGTCGGCGGAGTCGATGTTCTACTAATGCATCGCCTCCACGTCAGCCACGGCTCATGGATGGCCATGACCTCCATCATCGTCCTGCAGCCACACGGCTCCGGCACCCTGCGCAAGACCTACCAGCGCGTCGTCGGCACCATCGCCGGGGGCGTCCTCGCCGCCATACTGGCCGCACTGATCCACACCCAAGTCGGCATCATCGCCGTCGTCACCATCACCTCCGTCCTCACCCTCGCCACCTTCGCGGTGGACTACGCCTGGTACACCTTCTTCCTTACGCCAACCTTCGTCCTGCTCAGCCTCCCACGTCCTCAGGACTGGCATTTCGCCGGCGTTCGCATGGGCACCACCGTCCTCGGCGCCATGGTCGCGCTGCTGGCTATGCGTCTGCTGTGGCCCGAGAAAGAAGAGATGCAGCTCGGCCATCTACTGGGTCGTGGAGCTGCAGCCGATGCCGCTTACGTGCGCGCCATGCTGCGCTTCTGGACCGTCGCCAAAGAGCAGCGCCCCAACGCCGACCGCGAACTTATGGCTCCCGCCCGGCGACGCTGCGGTCTCGCCATCAACGACGCGGAAGAAGCCCTCGACCGCCTGATGCAGGAGCCCACCTTCGGACGCCACAGCCCAAACGGCAAAGACATCAAGACCACCAGCCTCACCTTCGTCACTTATCTCCGCCGCTTCACCCGCAGCGTCACCACGCTGGAAGGCGTCGGCATGGGCGACGACAGCTCTGCCATCCAACGCGTCGAAGCCGTCGCGAATCGCCTCGAGGCCGTCAGCGATCGACTCATCGGCAATACCTCTGTCGCTCCAGATCTGCAAAGCCCCCCCGAGCCTGCACCGGCGACCATCCCCGCAGCCTTCACCGGAGTAGCCCAGCAACAGATCCGCCGCCTCGAACGTCAGACCGAAGTCATGGAACGCGCCGCCGCAGAGATCCTGCTCGCCAACGCCACCCACGCCTAGCCCAGCTCACTGGCAGCAATCATTCCGAAACCGGAGGCGAAGATGCGGGGAGCGTATAAGCCTCTCCCCCCACATAATGCATTAGCATCATTAGCATGAACCATAAGGTGCTGTGGCTATTGGCGATCCCTGTTCTTGCGACAATGTTCCTACTTGTGCGTAAAGGGTATCGAGCGTGGAAACGACACGCAGCAAGAGTTTGGAGAGAACGCTAGTTTCAAACTGACGCACTACCAAGCTCCCGAACCGTTTCATCCGCCGCGACTGCGTGATATTCTCCGCCAATATGACCAGAAATTTCTCCGCTTCCCTGCTGGCCGTCGCCGGCGTGTCCTTTGGCCTTTCTGCCGCGTCCCTGATCGCGCAGACGACCAAACCCGACGCCGCAGAGACCGCCATGGTCCGCGCCGTCGACGCTGAGGCGCCCGCAGCCGCGGCTCTCCTAGAGAAGATCGTCAACATCAACTCCGGCACCATGAATCTACCCGGCGTCATCGCCGTCAAAGACGTCATTATGCCGCGCATCGAAGCCCTCGGCTTCAAGACCCGCTGGGTCCCCATGGAAGCCTTCGACCAGCGCGCCGGCGACCTCGTAGCCGAACACGCCTGCCCCGCCGGTACCGGCAAATGCGGCAAACGCATCCTGCTCATCGGCCACCTCGACACCGTCTTCGAGCTCAACTCCAGCTTCCAGAAGTACTCCATCGTCCCCGGCACCGAGGGCAAGGTCGCCACCGGCCCCGGAGTCGTGGATATGAAAGGCGGCCTGGTCGTCATGCTCTCCGCGCTCAACGCCATGAAGGTCGCCGGAACGCTGGACAAGGCAGAGATCACCATCGTCCTCAGCGGCGACGAAGAGCGTCACGGCGACCCCACTACCGTCAGCCGTCGCGACATGATCGAGGCAGGCAAGCGTAGTGACGTCGCCCTGGAGTTCGAGAACGGCTCCCGCATCGACGGCAAGGATACCGTCCGCACCTCGCGCCGCAGCGCGCTCACCTGGACGCTCGAAAGCACCGGCCGCACCGGCCACTCTTCCGGCGTCTTCAATGACAACCTCGGCTTCGGTGCTATCTACGAGCTCGCTCGCATCCTCGATCAGTTCCGCACCCAGCTCCGTGAAGACGGCCTTACCTACAACGTAGGTTTCGTGCTCGGCGGCGCAACGGCTGGCCTCAACGACACCAAGACCGGCGGCACCGCCAACGGAAAATCCAACGTCGTCGCTCCCACCGCTCTCGCCCAGGGCGACCTTCGTACTCTCAGCAACGAGCAGACCGCCCGCATCGAAGCCAGGATGCAGGCTATCGTCTCCGACCACCTGCCCAAGACCGGAGCCACCATTGAATTCGCCGAAGGCTACCCCGCCATGGTCGAGACCGATGCCTCCAAAGCCCTCGTCGTCAAACTCAACAAGATCAACGCCACCCTAGGCTTTGAGCCGGAAGGCACTGTAGACCCACGCCTCGGCGGTGCAGGAGACATCGCCTTCGTAGCCCCCTACGTCCCCGGCCTCGTCGGCACAGGAGCACTCGGTGCCGGTGCCCACGCCGAAGGCGAGACCGTCTTCCTCGACTCGCTCCCCAAGCAGTCCAAGCGCATGGCGCTTCTGATGTACCGCCTCAGCAAACCCTAACTAGGAATAGGTGCAGGGTTGCCAGGAGCAGGCTCACTCTTCTGGCTCGCGATGATGCTTGGCAGCAGCCCCGTCGTTCGCCGCCAGATCGTCGTCAAGGCAATCCCCGCCAGAATCAGTCCCACGCAAAGTCCCGACCACAGACCAGCCGCGCCCAGCTTGCGACCGAAGCCAAGGTATAGCCCCACCGGCAACCCGACAATCCAGTACGCGCAGAAGTGGACATACAGCCCGATGCTCGTATTCCCCGCGCCTCGCAGCGCCCCGGTAGCCGTCATCTGTAATCCATCGAACAACTGAAACACCGCCACAATAAACAGCAGCGGCACGGCCGCCGCAATCACCGGCGCGGAAGGCGAGAAGCCCCGAGCAATCGTCCCCGGTATCAAAATAAACACCGCTGAAGCCGTCAGCATAAACGCACTCGACAGCAGTATCCCCGCCCACCCTGCTGCGCGCGCACCCGGCGAATCGCCCCGACCAATCGCCTGACCCACCCGAACACCTGTCGCCGTGCTGATTCCCATGGGCACCATGAACGTAAAGCTCGCACAATCCAACGCAATCTGGTGCCCCGCCAACGGCAGCGCCCCAAAGGTCGAGATGATCGCCGTCACCGCACCAAAGATGGCAATCTCCACAAAAATCTGCCCGCCAATCGGAGCACCCAGCCGCACCAGCTCTCGCAGCCGCGCCGCCTCATACCGCCACTTCGTCTTGAGCAGCCCATACGAATGACGCCGGTCGTAGTACACAATCGCCGACACCACGACCAGCGCCTGATACACGCGCGAGAGCGTCGTCGACCAGCCCGACCCCGTCACCCCGTACGCAGGAATCTGCACCCACCCCCAGTGGTGCCCATAGATAAACAGCCAGTTGAACAGCACGTTCACCAGGTTCGCCGAGATCAACGTAAACGCAATCGCCCGCACATGGTTGAATGCCTGCAGATACCGCCGCAGCACCAGCCATAGCATCAGTACCGGCGTCCCCCAGTTCAGCGCATTCAGAAATGGCACAGCCCCGCGCAGAATCTCAGGGTCGGTATGCAGATGCGCAAAGGCCAGCGGCATCAGCGCCACAATCCCCATCAGCACCACCGTCACCATCGCACCCAGCACCAGCCCATGCTGCAACGAGCGGTTGGCATCGTCGATGCGCTTCGCCCCAAACGCCTGTGAAAGCACCGTATCC
>JANYER010000092.1 GCA_025359825.1 Granulicella sp. | reverse complement strand
AAGCACTTCGGGATTAGCAGGGGGCTTTAGCCCCCTGAACCAACAAGCCATGGAAGCGGGCTTTAGCCCCGGGTCGTCTCCAGCGTCCGAACCAATGCCCGACGAAGTCCTCGCCCTCGAGTCCGAAGAGATCTCCCCGGGCAGCCTCTACGCCTCCGGCCTCATCGCCGCCGGCGGAATCATCGGCCTACTCGGAGTCGTCATGAAGCTCTACGAAGCCGCCACCGAACGAACCATCCCCCGCTTCTCCGACCACAACCCCCTCCACCACGACTGGGTCAGCGTAGTCATGTTCGCCCTCCTGGCCTTCAGCCTCTACTACTTCGCCCGCAAACCACTGAAAGCGTGACGGATTTCACTTGCGCGCTGATAGAGTGGCCGAATGGAAACTTGGATAAGACATGCTTGTCGACAAAGGGCTTACCGCCAATTATCTGCATGGATTTTGCTTACGGCGGGCGCGATTGCTTTTGCTATGTTCAATTCTAGATATTGGACAAACTTTTTTGAGGGCCCCTAGGCACTGACAGCTTCTGACCTTTCTGAGATTAAGGATCTTGATTATTCGCCACGTCAATTCGTTGTCATAACAGGCAATAAGGTGGTTGACACTGGAATTAATGAGGTCACGACGGAGACTCGGAATGGCGTAAAGCAGAATAGCTACGTCTCCTCTGGCTACTATGCACTGATCCTTGGAGATAGATTCTTGGTTGTAAAGAATTCAGTAGCCCCGCCACTGAGAGTAGAGGGTCAATTAACCTCAATGTCTTCCAGCCTCACAAATAGTCTTTTTAGCGATCCCGAAGACGCAGTTTTGCGGACGAAAACTTACCCTTTTTTGCTGATTACAGATAACTATCGGATACCTGGATACATCGCTCTTGGCCTAACTGTAATTCTCGGATTTCTATTGTGGCGATTTGCTGTCCCAGCTTGGAAACATATTCAAGACATCTCGCAACATCCTGTTGTTAGGCGAGCTGAAAGATGGATGTATCCCACAGACAGGGCAATGCAAGCTGAGAGAGAAATGACCGAGGCCATTCGATACAAACGAGCCGGGGCTGTGGTGACCCAAAATTTTGTTATTCAAAGAGGTTTATTCACATTCAACATCTTTTCCTTTGACGATCTTCTTTGGGCATATAAAAAAGTGACCCGTCATTCAGTCAACTTCATTCCGACCGGCAAATCTTACGATGGAGTTCTAATTTTTTACGGTGGCAACGAGATTTTCAAAGCGGAACAAAAATCGGTAGACGAACTACTAGACTTTGCAGCGAATAGATCTCCTTGGGCCATATTGGGATACTCTGAAGAACTATCTCGTGCTTTCAATAAAGATACGACCGGATTTTGTGCGCTCGTCGAAAATAGAAGGCAGGATTGGGCATCAACCAGATGAAAACTTAGCTGCGAGTCACTCATTCATACTGTCTCACCGCAAGAGTGGGCATCGCGCCCCGCGTGACCGCCTTCCTCAAGCAGCTTCCAAATCCACCTTCACCCGTCGCCCCAGCTTCGTAGCCATATTCACCAAAGCCTCCAGCGAAAACCGCGACACCCGCCCGCGCAGCAAATCGTTCATACGCGACTGAGTCACTCCACACCGCACCGCCGCCTTGATACCCGCATATCGACTTTTGAGATTTAGCTTTGTGGAAGCGCGTTCCCACCTGAACCAGGCATATCCCAATACTCTCTTCCATAAATCACAGAGTTGCCATTACTGCGCCGCCTATGGCGCGGCTCCCTTATTGTAGCTACAATAAGTGTGTGTTTATTTGGGACGAGAAGAAACGCGAAGCAAATTTCGTCAAACACAGGCTCGACTTCGCTGACGCCGCAATTGTCTACGACAATCCAGCAAAGATGACCGGTATCTCAAACCGACAAGGAGAAGAACGCTATGCAGACATCGCGCTCGTCGAAATCGCAGGTACGGTACTCACCCTCGTCTACATGCCCCGCAGAAGCAACATCCGAGTCATCTCCTTCCGAAAATCCTCAAGGCGGGAGCGAAAACGATATGCGGAACAATTACGTCAGCCGTACTGACTGGGACTATATCCGCCGTACGGCCAATTCCGGTGACCCAATTCCATACGACCCCGAAGACGGACCCTACGATCCGAATCACAGCGCTGCGGTCGACACCTTCTGGAATACGGCTACCATCAACGTCGGCCCCGGCAAGCGCGGCCCCCAAAAGGTCCCCACCAAGCAACTCGTCTCCCTGCGCCTCTCTCCGGAGGTACTCCAGCACTTTCGCGCCACCGGCCCTGGCTGGCAGGCCCGCATCGACGAAACTCTCAAGCGAGCAGCCAAACGAAAAAAACGCGCCTGACGCTACACTAAGCCCTGGTGACGTAGCCATTGAGGTCACAATAGACTAAACTAACTAAACTTAGTTTATTAGAGGGGCACATGAACACCGTCAATATCCACGAAGCTAAAACCCATCTTTCAAAGCTCATCGAGAAGGCCTCCAAAGGCGAGTCCTTCATTATCGCTAAAGCTGGAAAGCCAATGGTCAAAGTAGTCGCCATTAGCGCACCCACAGGAAAGAAAATCAGCCGCTTCGGCTTCATGAAGGGTCAGATCAAGGTCCCTGACGACTTCAATACCATGGGCCAAAAAGAGATCGAAGCAATGTTCGGGCTCAACGATTGAAGCTCCTCTTAGACACCCACCTGCTGATCTGGGCGGCGGAGGACATTCGCGAAGTTCCCAAGGCAGCTCGTAAACCAATGGCCGATCCGGACAATGAGCTTTTCTTCAGCCCCGCCAGCATTTGGGAAATTGCGATCAAATTCGGCCTCGGCAAGCCGGACTTTCAAATCGATCCCCGCCTTCTCTACAGAGGCCTCCTCGACAACGGTTACGAGGAGCTCTCCATCACCACCAACCACACCATAGCCGTCGTAAGTCTCCCTGCAATCCACAAAGACCCTTTCGACCGACTCCTCATCGCCCAGGCCACCGTCGAAGGAATTCTTCTTCTAACCTCCGATCCCACCGTCGCCCAATATCCCGGCCCCATCCGAAAAGTTTGAGGTCACCAACACGGGTCAATCCCGACGAAACGCTTCTGCTCTACACGCTCTTTTCTTCCAGCAACAACGCTCGATGCACCACCATCTTCACGTAGTCCTGATACTCCAAACCTCGCCGTTCCGCCTGTAGCCGCGCCCGCTCTACATCCTCAGGATCAAGAGAAATTTTAGCCGCCGCCTCGTTCGCCCGCCGAGCGGTTCCCACCCCCAGCTTACCGCCCTGCGCAGCCGCTACCATGTCCCGGCCAAGCTCCTCGCGGTGCTCGAACCACCACTGGGCCTCTTCACCTTCATTATTGAATTGCGGCATCTGAGGTAACTTGCGTTCTTCCATTCAGCTCACCAATAACTTCCGATACTCTTCCACTACCAGGTTGGGTGCATCGAAAGCCGTCACCACTCGTACCTTGCTTCCCCGCCAACATGTAATCACTATTAGTATCCTACCGTTCGCAGTGGCTCCAGCCTCAGAAAATCGCTCTTCTTCATGCCAGTCCTGAAGGCCAAAATCGAGCGTTGGACCGTGAAGCACAAACTCAACCTCATCAGCAGTCACGTCATGCCGTGCGATATGCTGGAGGTTCTTTGTATCCCAATCGAACTCCAGCAAAGTTTATCTCCGCTCCAGTACAGATTAAACGCTTATCGCTTACGAGCGGTATACGGTGATCCGGAAGTGTAACCCAAGGCTAAAAATTTAACCCTTCCCACCGCTAACTCCCCCACAACCCCCAAAGTCCAACTCCCCGAGACCACCACCATGACCACCTTCGAACGCAAGCTCACCACCGCTCTCGTCCTGCTCGCCTACTTCTCCAGCACCGGACAGCTCAAGCCCCACCCCACCCAGTTCCTCACCCGGGCCAGCCATCAGGTCGCCGCCTTCGTCACCCACACAACCGACAGCGCCGCCACCCTCATCGCCTCCGGCACCCCCATTCTCAGCGGCTGCGACAAAGCCTCGAAGCTCCTTGAGAAATTCGGCATCGGCACTCTGTCCTTCAGCGACCACCAGTAGCCACACGCACTAGCGAGCTAGCGGGCTAGCGGACATCCCCCACCCCAGCCCCGCCCGCAGGCTCCCGATAGCCCGCCTTTCGATCTCCAGGCTCGCGACTCGCAGCTTCGACCACCCCACGCCCCTCAAACATCTCCGGCCCTACCAACTCCGCTCCATCCCCCACCTTCCAGCGTCCGTCCGCCACATACACGACCGACGAACCCACCACCACCTCCGGCTGGATCAGCAGCAGAACCGCTAGGTAACGCTTCGTCTTCAACGCACTCTCCGCCGTCCCGCGCACCGGACGACTCCGCCGCAGCGACCCCGGCACCTGCGGCACCTCCACCACCCGCAGCCACGCCTCCGGATGCTGCATCCCATACGCCGCAATCCTCCGCCCAACCTGCTTCGGAGTCATCATATTCAGGTCCGCCCACCGCGCCACCTGCACTGCCTCCGGAAAGTACCAATTCACCACGTCCGCAGCAAAGTTCGCGGCCGGAAACCCTCTCCCACCTGTACATCCCCCGTGCTAATCTGTAGTTGAATGCACCGCCCCACTCGCCCGTTGACTGTAGTCGTTATGTTTCGAACCCACTCCAGTCCTCCAACCTAATCCCCGCCAACACTTACGAAAAACTCGTCAGCCCAACTCCTCCATCCGGCCCCACCGCTCACCACCAATCACCGCAAAACCTGTCAAGCCCTTTAGCGCACCACAAGCCCTCTAAACCAATCCCCATCAACGCTTAGGTGTCAAAAATAAATGAGTCTTTAGTTATGTCCCAAAGCGTAAAATAGAAGTTAGAGATGTAATCAAAAGCCCCAACCAAATTGGCCGGGGCTTCGTTCTTTAAAAACTGAAATGCCCGGCAGCACCCGATAAACCGATTCAAATCAGGACTTTAGAAGTAACCCGTTTCTAATCAATACTTTGCCGTGGAAGTCCAAGCATAACTCGAATCGAATGAATACTTTACGCAAATAAGGGGGAGGGGAGGGGTACACCTAAACACCAGCCGCTAACGGCAGCGAGAACGAGAACACCGACCCTTGCCCCGGCTGGCTCGTCACCTCCATCCCACCCCCATGCGCCTCCACAATCGCCTTCGCAATGGCCAAGCCCATCCCCGTACCCTGCACCCGGTACCGCTGTCCCTGCCCGCGGTAGAACTTGTCGAAGATCATCATCCGCTCCAGGTCATCGACTCCCACACCCCGGTCCGCCACACTCGTCACCAGCCGATTCTTCGTCACCTCGGCACTCACAAAGATCGGACTCCCCTCGGCCGAATACTTGGCCGCATTCTCCAACAGATGTTGCACCACCTTGGCAATCCGTTCCAGATCCATCGACACCCGGGGCAGCGTCTCCGCCAGCCGCACCTCCACCGGATGGCTTCGCAACTGCGCCACCAACTGCTCCATCGCCACCTCCACCGCCTCGCCTATAGAGTGCAGCTGCATATCCAGATGGATCTGGTTCGCGTCCAGCTCTGCCATCTCCATCGCCTGCCCCACCAGCCGGTCCAGCCGCCCCGCCTCCTGCTCAATCACCTCCATCAACTCCACCCGCTGCGACTGGTCCAGCAACCCATCCGATTGCAGACTCGTAATCGCCGCCGTGATCGACGTCAGCGGAGTACGCAGCTCATGCGCCACCGAGTCCAGCAGCGCATTCCGCAGCCGCTCACTCTCCCGCGAAGCCTCCACCCTCGCCAGCGTCTCCACCGCCCCGGCCCGCTCAATGGCAATCGCCGCCAGGCCGCACACCGCATCCAGAGCCTCCGCAGAGGGCGCAGCTCCCGTCACGCCCAGCGCGCCAATCGGCCGCGTCCCCAGCAGGATCGGCACCAGCGTCACCCCCCGCCCCTCCTCACGCCGGTGGTCCCGCGTAAACGCTGCATCGCGCAGCTCCACCGCGGTGACGTCCATGTAGTTCGGGCTCGACCGGTAGATGCGGTCCTTTTCGCGCAAATACACCGCCGCTCCGTTCAGATTGAAGTTCGCCGCAATCATCTGCGGAAGCTGGTTCAGCAGGTCGATCACGTTGCCTGTCACCAACATCTTCTGGCTGAACTCGTACAGCCGCTCCGCCTCCATCTGGCGACGCCGAGCGATCTTCGCCTGAGTCCGCGCACTCTCCGCCAGCCGGCTCGCTACGATGCCCGTCACCAGGAACGCCAGCAACGCCACCCAGTTCCGCCCATCCCCCACCGTGAACGTAAGCACCGGCGGCAGGAAGAAGAAGTTGAACGCCGCCGCCGACAGAATGGACAGGTAGATCGCCTGCCGCAGCCCCCAGTTTGCCGCCACCACCAGGATCACCATCAGGAGCGTTAACGCCACCGTCGTCTCATTCACATGCAGCCATTGGAAGTACACGGCTACAATGGCGGCAGCAACACTGGTCGAAACCGTGTACCGCACTACGCTTCGCATTGGCGATCGTCTCACCCTCATATAGTAGCTCTATGCCCACCCGCGACCAATCCAACCCCTCCGCCAAAAGCCCTGAAGAATGGTTGGAGAAGGTCGCGCCCGAAAAGACCCAGGGCACCTTCAAACTCTTCCTCGGTTACGCCCCCGGCGTCGGCAAGACGTACAACATGCTCTCCGAGGCCATCCGCCGCCACGCCCGCGGCGAGGACATCGTCATCGGCGTCGTCGAGACCCACGGCCGCCCCCGCACCGCCGAGCTCGCCGAGCAGCTCGAACAAATCCCCCGCCGCCAGATCGACTACAAAGGCGTCTCCTTCGAGGAGATGGACGTCGACGCCATCATCGCCCGCCGCCCCCAAATCGTCCTCATCGACGAGCTCGCCCACACCAACATCGAGGGCAGCAAACATCGCAAGCGTTACGAAGACGTCCTTGATGTCCTCGCCGCCAACATCGACGTGCTCGCCACCATGAACGTCCAGCACATCGAGAGCGTCGCCCCCACCGTCCAAAGCGTTACCGGCATCCAGATTCGCGAGGTCGTCCCCGACTGGCTCGTCCAGCGCGCCGACGAGATCGTCATGGCCGACCTCACTCCTGAGGCGCTCCAGACCCGCATGCGCCGCGGCGACATCTACGGCGTCGCTCGCGCTGAGAAGGCCCTTGCCAACTTCTTCCGTCGCGGCAACCTCATCGCTCTCCGTGAGCTCGCCCTTCAGCACGTCACCAAGGCTGTGGATCGCACCCTTACCGCCTACATGGACGCCAAGCGCATCCAGGATAACTGGGCCGTCCGCGAGCGTGTCGCCGTCTGTATCAGCTCCAACAGCGCATCGCAGATGCTCATCGCCCGTGGCGCCCGCATCGCCGAAGGTGTCGGTGGCGAGCTCTTCGTCCTTCACATCCAGAACGATCGTGAGAAAGCCCAGGAGCAGCAAAGCACCCTCGCCGCGAACCTCGACTTCGCCCGCAACCTGGGGGCCCAGATCGCGCTCGTCCCCGGCACCAGCATCGCCCACACTGCCGCCAACTTCGTCCGCGAAAAGCACATCACCCACATCATCTTCGGTCGCACCGTCACCAGCGGCTGGCGTAAATACCTTTACTATTGGGCTATTCAGCACTTCCTCAAAGAGTCCCCCAACGTCGACGTTCACATCGTCACCCAACATCCGGAGCACGATTGAAATCCCTCGAACGCGACACCCCGCCCCGCATCCTCATCGTCGATGACGAGCCGCAGATCACCCGCGTGCTGCGCACCTCGCTCTCCACGCAAGGCTACGCGCTGCACATCGCCGCCAACGGAGTTGAAGGCCTTGAAGCCCTGCATGAGTGGAAGCCAGACCTCGTCATCACCGATATTTCCATGCCCCAGATGGATGGCGTCGAGCTTTGCCGCGAGATTCGCGCCGTCTCTCAAGTCCCCATCATCGTCCTCTCCGTGCGCAACCAGGACCGCCAGAAGATCGATGCTCTCGACGCCGGCGCCGACGACTACGTCACCAAGCCCTTCAGCATCCAGGAGCTCCAAGCCCGCGTCCGCGCCCATCTCCGCCGTCGCACTGCCGCCACCCCAGAGGCAGCCCAGGTACTCTCCCTCGGCGACTTCCACATCGACGTCCCTCAGCACCGCGTCGTCGTTCGCGGACAGGACGTCCACCTCACCCCCAAGCAGTTCGATCTCCTCCTCTGCCTCGCCCAACACGCCGGACAGGTCCTCACCCACCGGGCCTTGCTCCAAGCTGTGTGGGGCACCAACGCCGACCAGCCCGAGTACCTCCGCGTCAACATCGGACAGCTCCGAAAAAAGATCGAACTAGCCGACTCCGAAGAACCTCGCTACATCCTCACTGAGCCTTGGATTGGCTACCGCTTCCGCCCCACCGGCAGCGACGAAGCCTAAACACTCGGTCCCATAAAACTCCATCCGCTCTCGTACAACCCCGCCGCCTTTACGATTTCTTTACAACTTCCCTACGCACTCTTTACAGCAAAGAGCGTTTCATCAACTTATTGCCGGGTGCAAAGGAACCGGCAGTCGTACTGTCATGCGTAAAAAATCGAACTGGTTCCCCGTCGCAACCTTTCTCGCCGTCACCCTCATCCCCATCGGAGCCGTCAGCCAACAAGCCGTCCTCCATCCAACGCAGTCCACCAACCTCTTCGTCGCTGCTATCGAAAAGCCCTCGTCCGACTTGTCCTCAGCCGCTAATCCCGAAGAGAGCAGCAGCACTGGCATCTCGTACTCCACCTCTGCCTTGCCGACTCCAACCCAATCCGCGACTCCCGCGCCGCGTGGCTTCTTCACCCGTCTTGGCCACGCCTATCTGGACGACTGGACCGTTGACTCCAACGGCCTTCCCGCTGCCCCGGCACCGCTTCGTCGCGGCACCCCGGCACCCCTTAACTCTCCACCGTTCCCCGCTCCCGACTGGCCCGTTGGTGGCACCGTCGTCATCGGTGCGCCGGACCTTCAGACCTATCCGCTAATGAACGCGCTGAAGAAGCCGAACAGCCGCACCAAGATCTATGGCTGGTTCGATATCGGCGGCAACGCCAGCACCTCCAACAAAGGCAAGTACGCCAACGCACCTGCTGCGTACGGCGTCATCCCAAACTCGATCCAGCTCGACCAGGCTGCGCTCTACATCGAGCGTCTCCCCGATACCGTCCAGACCGATCACTTCGACTACGGCTTCCGCTTCACCAGCCTCTATGGTCTCGACTATCGCTACACCACCGCCAAGGGAGTCTTCTCCCAACAGCTCCTCTCCTACTCCAGCGGCCAGACCTACGGCTTTGATGAGGTGATGTACTATTTCGACTTCTACCTCCCCAAGATCGGAAAAGGCACCGACATTCGTGTAGGCCGCTACATCTCCCTGCCGGACATCGAGGCTCAGCTCGCGCCCAACAACTACACCTACTCGCACTCCATCCTCTACACCTACGACTGCTACACACAGCATGGCATCAACGTCACCACGAAGTTCAACGAGCACCTCAAAGTGCAGGCCGGCGTCAACGCAAGCTGCGAGATCGCACCCTGGGTCACCGGTGCAAAGCTCACGGGTAACGTCTGCATCGACTACAGCTGGAAGAACGGTGGCGACCGCATCTACACCTGTGCCAACTCGCTCAACTCCGCGAAGTACGGCTACAACAACCTCTCCGGCTACTACCTCACCTACTATCACAACTTCTCGCCCACCTGGCACGCGGCCACTGAGTTCCTGTACCAGTACCAACGCCAGGTCCCTAATAACGACTACGCAGGCCCCGGCCCCGTAACCTCACCCGGCCCCATCCTCGGTGCGAACGGCGCGCATTGCACCTCCACCGCCATGCACTGCTATGCCCCGGACTACGGCGTCGTCAACTACATCGAGCATGAGTTCAACCACCACCACTCATCACTCAGCATCCGCAATGAGTTCGACAACGACGTCAAGGGCCAGCGCACCGGCACTGCGACCCGCTACTCCTCGCACGTAGTCGGCGCCAATTTCTGGCTCGGCAGCACCGTTACCTTTCGCCCGGAGCTGCGCTTTGACCGCTCCTACGACAAGGTCGCGTTCGACGCCCCTTACCTCGGCTCACCTACCAAGAAGAACCAACTCACCCTGGCTGGCGACCTGATCTATCACTTCTAAATCAACATAACTGGAGCCACATCATGGCCGACATCCTCCTACCTCTCACCACCGCGCTCCTCTTCCTCGCAGCCATCGGCTATACCGCTGGCTGCGAGCGGCTCAACTCCAAACCAAACAACGGAGCAGGCAAATGATCGAACTCTCCCTATTGGCCCTCATCACCGTCGCATTGCTCGCCTATCTCGTCTACGCACTCCTGCAACCCGAAAAGTTCTAATTAACTCCGCAAAGGTAAGCCTCCAATGACCGCTAACGGTTGGTTCCAGATCGCCCTCTTCTTCGCACTCGTCCTCGTCTGTGCGAAGCCCCTCGGCATATACATGGCGCGTGTCTTCGAGCGCGAGCGTACCTTCGCCGATCGCATCTTCCGCCCCATAGAGCGCTTCATCTATCGCCTCACCAGGATCGATGAGGCCCACGAGATGCGCTGGACCGAATACTCCATCGTCATGCTGATCTTCAGCCTCGTCACGCTGCTCGCTACCTATGCGATCGAGCGTGTCCAGCACCTGCTGCCACTCAACCCCCAGCACCTGCCCGGCGTAGCGCCAGACCTCGCCCTCAACACCGCTGCCTCTTTCACCACCAACACCAACTGGCAGTCTTACGTCCCCGAAACCACCATGAGCTATCTCACCCAGATGCTCACCCTGGCCTACCATAACTTCTTTTCTGCAGCCGTCGGCATGGCCCTCGCCGTCGCCCTCATCCGCGGCATTGCTCGCAAAGAGTCGAAGACCCTCGGCAACTTCTGGGTCGACACCACCCGCGCCTCTCTCTGGGTGCTGCTCCCCGGATGCCTCATCTATGCGTTGCTGCTCGTCTCGCAGGGTGTCGTGCAGAACTTCCGTCCCTACGACCAGGCCACACTCGTGCAGCCGCAATCTGTAACCACTACCGGTACAGATGGAAAGTCGTCCACTCAGACCATCACCACCCAATCCATCGCCCAGGGCCCCGTAGCCTCGCAGGAGGCTATCAAAATGCTCGGCACCAACGGTGGCGGCTTCTTCAACGCAAACAGCGCCCACCCGTTTGAGAACCCCACCCCGCTCTCCAACCTGATGGAGATGTTCTCCATCTTCCTCATCCCCGGTGCCCTCACCGTCACTCTTGGCCGCATGGTCAAAGCCCCCGCCCACGGCTGGGCCATCTTCGCCGCCATGGCACTGCTCTTCTTCGCCGGAGTCTTCGTCGCCTACTATGCCGAGGCCCAGGCCAACCCGCTCCTCCACGCGGTCAACCAGCACGCCAGCGCAACCCCTGGCACCATGCAATCCGGCGGCAACATGGAGGGCAAAGAGGTCCGCTTCGGCATCGCCAACTCCGCCCTATTCGCTACCGTCACCACCGACGCCAGTTGCGGCGCAGTCAACGGCATGCACGACTCCTTTATGCCCCTCGGCGGCCTCGTTCCGCTGGTCAACATCATGCTCGGTGAAGTCATCTTTGGTGGCGTAGGCGCAGGCCTCTACGGAATGCTCATCTTCGTCGTCCTCGCCGTCTTCATCGCCGGCCTTATGGTGGGAAGGACGCCAGAGTACTTGGGGAAGAAGATCGAATCCTTCGACGTCAAGATGGCGATGCTCTACGTGCTCATCTTTCCGCTCTCCATCCTCGGCCTCTCTGCCATCACGCTTCTCATGCCGAAGCTTGGCCTCTCTTCACTCGCCAACGCCGGCCCGCACGGACTCTCTGAGGTTCTCTACGCTTACACCTCGGCCACCGGCAATAACGGCTCCGCGTTCGCTGGACTCAATGCCAACACCCACTGGTACAACTTGTCGCTCGCCCTGGCCATGCTCGTCGGACGCTTCTTCATGATCGTCCCCATGCTTGCCGTCGCTGGCAACCTCGCGCAAAAGAAGCTGGTACCTCCGTCGCAGGGAACCTTCCCCGTGCACACCCCGCTCTTCACCGTCCTCCTGGTCGGAGTCATCCTCATCGTCGGCGCGCTCACTTTTTTCCCCGCGCTCTCGCTCGGCCCCATCCTCGAGCACCTCCTCATGCAAGCCGGCAACAGCTTCTAAGCAAGAAAGAAAATCACCATGGCAAACACCAACAAACGGAACCTCTGGGACACACAGATCGTCCGCCGCGCGCTCGTCGATGCGCTCGTCAAACTCAACCCCCGCACCATGATGAAGAACCCCGTCATGTTCGTGGTTGAGATCGGCAGCGTCATCACTAGCATCTATCTGGTCCGCGATTTCGTCGCGCACAAATCCACCCTCGGCTTCGACCTCCAGATCACTCTCTGGCTCTGGTTCACCGTCCTCTTCGCCAACTTCGCAGAGGCCATGGCCGAAGGCCGCGGTAAAGCCCAGGCCGACGCCCTTCGCCGCGCCAAGTCCGAGACCACCGCCGTCCGCTACCGCGCCGATGGCAGCACGGAAGACTGTCCCAGCTCCGACCTCCGCTGCGGCGACGTAGTCCTCATCATCGCTGGCGGCATGGTCCCCGGCGACGGCGAAGTCATCGAAGGCGTAGCCTCCGTCGACGAGTCCGCCATCACCGGCGAGTCCGCTCCCGTCATCCGCGAGGCCGGTGGTGATCGCTCCGCCGTAACAGGTGGCACCCGCGTCCTCTCCGATCAAATCAAGGTCCGCATCACCTCCAACCCCGGAGAGACCTTCCTCGACCGCATGATCGCCCTGGTAGAAGGCGCTGAGCGGCAGAAGACCCCCAACGAAATCGCACTCAACATCCTCCTCGCCGGACTCACCATCATCTTCCTGCTCGCCGTCGTCACCCTCCAGCCCATCGCCATCTATTCGACAGCACCGCAGTCCGTCTTCGTCCTCATCTCGTTGCTCGTCTGCCTTATCCCCACTACTATCGGTGGCCTGCTCTCCGCTATCGGCATCGCGGGCATGGATCGCGTCACCCAATTCAATGTCCTGGCTATGTCCGGCAAGGCCGTCGAGGCCGCGGGCGACGTCGATACGCTCCTCCTGGACAAGACCGGCACCATTACCTACGGGAA
>JANYER010000089.1 GCA_025359825.1 Granulicella sp. | reverse complement strand
TTGTCTCTCTCGAATCGATCAGGGTGCCAAATTCTTATCAGATCACTACGAGAATTTTTAATTTCTTTTAGACTTGCGCTTGAATCAAGCTCTAAAACAATAAGAGCGTCTGAGCATTGCTCACAGCCTGATAACATTTTAGCCTCCGAATAGCCTTCTTCCTGATTCCATCCACCTAATTGAGCTTTTACATGTTCAATCAGGGTTCAATCAGGGGACACGATGCCTATGGTTCAATCAGGGGACACGATGCCTATTTCCAATTCAGGCGGCCCACATCGAAAGAAGACCCACGTTATTGCATGTCAACATCTCAACCGTCCCCGTCAAGCAGCCGGAATCAAAACCACCCATTTCTCCGCCCCATCCCGCATCGCCACAATCTTCTCCTCTTGGCTCAGCGACGCCGACCAAGTAGTCCGAGCCACCTCTTCGGAAGCCTCCGCCGGCAGCTTTGCCAGCGTCGCATATAGCAGCCGCACCAACCGCTCCACGGTCGGCGTCACGGTCGCACCGTTCTCCAGCCGCGAGTACTGCTCGCCCGAGACCCCAATCAGCTTCGCAAAGTCCTTCGACGCAAACCGCAACCGCTTCCGCAGGAAGCGCAGCTCATCCCCCGTCAACGGAGTGCTCTTCTCCACCAGCACCTTGCCAATCGCCTCCATCAGCGCCGGAAGACACGGGATCGCCGCCGACTGCATCCCCGTCGCCGCATCGACCTCATACTCCACGCCCACCAGGTACACATTCCCCAACCCCGAACCCACAAACCGGTACGGCTCCTGCTCCGTCGACATCCGCACAACCAACTCACTCTGAGTGCCCTTGGACATAAGACCCTCCATATAAATCCCTCTTCCGCCTAAAACTTCGTAATGACCGTGACCCGCTTCAACTCTTCGTTCACCGTGACGACCAGCACCAGCGCATCGCCCTCAAGGTCGTAACCCTCCAGACGATACTTCCAGTTTTTATGGGTTCCATCCCACTCCGGAGCTCCTTCGAGCTTCCATTGGCTCTCCAGCATTGCCGCAATATCGTCCTGCGAGACATTGCGCTCAGCGCGTTCACTCGCCGAGTGAAACGTCTCTTTGATCTCGCCGTAGTAGAGGATGCGCTGGATCACATCCCGCAGCGTGTTCTCGTCCAGAGCTGGTTGGCTCGGTCCAGAACTTGCGTTTATATCAACATTAGACGCCGCTGCCAACCCCTTGGCAACAGAATCTTTCGGAAACGGCAGTATCTTCCCGCTCTTTCGTACCAACGTACGCCTCTGTCCTGCTCTGGATTAGGCCCGATTGCGCGGTGTTTATCGTTTGATACTAACAACTTGCAGCTAATTGTCCGGTCTTTATATTGAAGTCAAGCAATTCAAACCTAAGTTGTAGACCCGCGCGAAGGTTCAGAAGTCAAATTCGTCTGCGCTGCAAAATAACTAGCTAATAGGCAGTAAGGCAACATCGTCCGCCACAAAAGCGTGCAGCGCAGAACCCTGTTTGATTTCGACATTCTTGCCATGCTTGATTAACCCGATCGGTCCAAATAGCACCGTCAGAACCACCGTGCTGGTCACCTTGTTCTCGCCCTCTTTCCCTTTTGTCCCGCGCAAACGAATCTTGGTATCCCCCACCTTGATGTAGTCGAGCCGCAAGCTCAACTCGCCCGCCTTGCCCATCATCCCAGACTTCGCCGCTTTGGTAATCTCACCCACAGCGTGAGCGCCCGCCTTTGCAACCACCACATTCCCGACTTTCAAATCATCAACTAAAGTCAGCGTCACTGGATCGCCCTCAGCCGCCGTCTTCGACGTTAAGTCCTGCGCAAAGGTCAGATTTACATCCTCACCCTCACGAAGAATGTACTTCCCTGCTGCGTCGGGGCCATTCGTAACGGCAGGTGCCGGAGCGGCGACAGGGGATGGGGCCGGCGCAGGCGGAACAACCGGTGTCTGTGCGAAGGCAACATTGCCAATTCCAAGTATCAAAGCCAACGGACACACTACGAGGTACTTCATCATCGACGCTCTCCCAACTCTTCTCTTCAAACGGATTGCCCAACAGTATCCCAACCTCATTCACCACACAAGGCAATTCGCTCTACGAACTTCCAGTCCAATCCTGATACGCTTCTCGCGCACCCAAAGGAGCTCACTCATGCATCTCAAAGCCCTTCTCCTGACCCTTGTCCTAACCCCACTAGCCGCAACTATTGTTCCCGCCCAGACCCCCACCAAACCCACTCCCCCCGCCACCCTCCGCTCCATCCTCCTCGCCCAGCTCCACTCCACGATTGTGCGAAATAGCGGCCACCCTTTTATGGTCAAAAGCGTCACCTAACTCAGCCCTCACCCACGACAATGCCGAGTGGTTCGTCCCCATCATCACCGCCGTCGCCAACCTCACCCCCGAGCAGGCCCGCTGGATTCCCAAATCCGACTCCCCCAACCCCGCCCCCGTCTTAAAATGAGCCAGCACACTCCGTAGGGATGCTCCGTTCCTACCACCTCCTCTACTGGAACATCGAGTCCCTCGCCATCCTCAAAGGCGAAACTCCCCCCAAGCCACCCCTAAAAACACCTATCGACAACACCGAGACCTTCAACAAATTCGACGCCACCAACTGGCCCGACACCGTCAAGCGCCTCGACGCCGTCCTCACCGACATCGAGCACACCGTCCAGTCCTGCGACGACGCCCACCTCGCCGCCAACGCCTCCCGCATCGCCCACATCGGAACCCACAACGCCTACCACACCGGACAGATCCTCGAGATCCGCAAACTCCAGGGCTCCTGGGACCCTAAAAAAAGGAATCCAATAGCAATCACCCAGTAATCAGATAGCCCGCCCACGGCTGTAATTACTATTTGTAAACGCGTGCTACGCTTGTCCCAACCCATATGACAGGTCGAGTGCGTTCTTTCCGGAGTTTATATGCCCGTGTGAGTCTGGGCCTGTTGGGGCTTACGCTGGGTGCCGCAGGCCAGCAGACCCATCCGCAAAAAGCACCGCTGCTCCAAATGTTCGCAGTACAGCCGGATGGAAGTGCGGCGCAGCTCATTGGCGAAACCGCTGCGATTGATCTCGAGCAGGTTCGGCCCACTACGAACGGCGCCAATGCTCAAAATACACTCACCCTGGCACGCTTACCGGGAGGCAAGGCAAAGGTCCGATACCTCGCAGGCCAGGAAGTGCGGATTATTGTTCTGCTTTCTACTTCTGTAGATCCCATTAAGATCGAGCTCCAACCCTTTGAGAGTCGGGGCGAGATTCGCGTCGCCTACCTCGGCCCGTTTCGATCACGTGAGGGAGTCAACCCAAATGCCCTCCCCTTCCGCGCACGTCTCGCAAAAGACGGCCGTTGGCTCTTTGAACCCGGATCCAAACTGGATGCCGGAGAATATTGCTTCTCTCCCAAGTTCAACAACGACAATTTTTGCTTCGGCGTCGACAAAAAATAGCGCCCTAACCCTTCGCCAAATCCGCCAGCATCCGCTCCCGCAGCAGCCGATTCGCCCGCGTCTGATACCCCTCGCCATCCTTCTTCAGCCACGCAATCACATCCGCATCCAGCCGCAGACTCACCGCCTGCTTCATGGGGCGGTACAACCTACCTCGCACCGCCCGCTTCCACTGCTCATCCGTCCACTCCGGAATATCCGACGTGTCGATCTCCGAGTCCGGCATCTTCGCCAACTCCTCAAGGTTGGCTCGGACCGCCGCACTCAATGGAGCTCCGGGCACGCTCCGGTACTTGACCATATGCGGCCTCTCCGGATCGGCAACCGGTTCCTCGGCCCTTACAACTGTTTTAGTGGCTTCGTTCATAGCGTCTCCTCTCCATCCGCGTAACCTTTCGTGCTGAAATAATCCGAACTAGTTCCTCGCCCTCGTCATCCTCCAAAGTATGCGCGACCAGCAACAGCAAAACACCATCCACCAATCCCATCGTCTGCCACCGCGCCTCGCCATTCACCTCTCGGTCTTGGTCCATCAGCAGATCAGGATCATCAAACACCCGCATGGCAGTTTCAAACAATACCCGGTGCTTCCGATAATTACTGAGGTTCTTTTTTTCGTCCCAGTCAACGAACACTCACACCGCCTATACAAATATGTATATACAAAACTGTCTTATACCGCAACCAAATCCATCTCAAAACCGTCCGAAAAAATCTTTCACGCTTACTCAGCAAATTCGCATGTCAAGCCCCCTACCGCACTTCCCACCACGCAACCCAAGCTCCATCAACAGTTAGCCGCAAAATATAAATGAGTCTTTAGTTAGGTGGCAGTAGGTACAATGGAGCTAGAGATCGAAAGATCAAAACCAACAGGCTCAACCCACCCGGCTGAGCCTGTCATCATTAACCAGTAAGTTAACCAACAATCCAAAGAAAGGCCCGCAACCCAAGCACCATCAAGACTTTACAGCCAACCCCATTAGAATGAAGACTTTACCATCGAAGTCCAAGCCTAACCCCAATGGTATCTAGACTTTGCGCAATATAGGGGGAGGGGAGGGGGTCACCCTAATCCTCCCGATGAGCCGGCCCCGGACTATGCTCCACCGGAGCACCCGTCCCATCCCGCTCTAGCACCCAGCGGTTCACTTCCTTCCCCATCACTCCCATCGAAGTCTCCACCTCCACGAGGGTGTTCCCCCCATCCTCCAGCGTGTACCGAATCGTATTCCGGGCCCGCCCCCCCTTCGCCATCGTCACCAACTGATCCAAAACCATCGCCTCCCCATCCCGCCGGATCCGCGACCGGAACGTCAGCGGCGTCTCCTTGTCCCGCGCCACCTGGAACACCTTCGACCCCACCATCAGCTTCGTATCCCAGGTGTCCTCCACCTGCCCGTACCGGTTGGAATGCACATGCCGCAGCCGCCACACCCTGCCGTCATACTCAATCACCGCCTGGCTCCCCCCATCCGGCCGCCCCCCCTGCACCACACTCCGCCTCAAATTCAAATTCCAAGTCCCCGAGAACGCAGGCACCAACCCAGGCACCGACGGAGCCACTTTAGCCACACCCTGCGCCCCCACGACCATCAACACCAAACCCGCCATCCATAGCATCGCAACAGTCTACCCAAATACTCCCGCAACTGGCTCCTCCGCACGATACGATGAGGTCTCAGCCGTGCCCTCGCCCCTGCCCATCCCGCCCGACCTTCTCCCCACCCAGATCGTGACCCCGGTTGTAACCCCGATCGCAACCTCCTCCGTCCTGCACCTCCTCATCCTCCTGCTGCTCCTCCATCCCGGCTGGGGCTGGGGCAAACCCATGCTCCCCGCCGGCACCACCCACGGAGTCCACCCTCTCCTCCTCTACGTCCCCGGCCGCTACGCCACCACCACCCAGCAAGCCACCAAAGCCACCCCCAAACCCCACCCAAACCCCGCCACTCTACCCACCACCACACCACCCCAAAGCGAAACCACCGCCAGCAACGACGCCCTAGGCAGCGGCACCGCCAGCATCGTCCTGATCCAGGCCTTCCCCTCGCAAAAACCCGACCTCTCCCACCTCCCCCCCGGCTCCTCGGGAGAAGTCATCGTAGGTGTTCAAATCGACGAAAACGGCCGAGTCGCGCAAGCTATCACCCGCAAAGGCCTGAGCCAGGGAGTAGACGCCATGGTCCTCGCCACCGTCGAGCAGTGGGTCTTCCACCCCGCCACCCGGCAAGGACATCCCGTCACCAGCCAGCAGGAGCTGCACTTCCACTACAACCTCGCCGCCAACCCACTCACCTGCGGCTGGGAGTGCTTCACACTCGACGGAATCATAGAACGCTAACACGCTAGCGAACGAAAACTAAGGCTTAGCCCCATCCACCGGCAAAACCGCCCCCGCCTTCACCCACCGCTCCACCACCGCAATATCCGCATCCGAGAGCTTCTTCTTCTTATTCGGCATCGGTCCCGGCTCAGGCGCAACGCCCGTCACCACCGGCTCATGCCGGATCAGCCGCACCAGCAGACTCGCCGCCGGATCCCCCGCCACCACCGCCACACCATGCTTCCCTCCCCGCACCAACGCCGCCGAAGTCTGCATACTGTACTCACCCTTGCGGTTCATCCCACCATGGCACCGGTAGCAGTTCGCCTGGAAGATCGGCTGCACATCCTGCCGGTAGAACTCCACCGTCCCCGGGTCATACACCACATGCACCTTCGGCACCGCAGGCCCACACCCCGCCAGCAGCACCATCCCCACCACTCCTGCACCCATCCTCCAAAACCCCATCCACTCCTCCAGCGTTAATCGAATGGTATACGGAACCTCCTTCAGCACTTACACTCACCTCCATACTGTCAATAAAGTAAGAATTGCTCTGGCGTCTCTGCGCCCTTCAAATCACTATGCGCGCAAACGCCCCCATCACAGCCATTCTGGCGCTCGCAGCCTTGTCTCTTTCCTCGACCCTGCTCGAAGCTCGCACCAAACACCCTGCCAAAGCTCACGTCGCAACGCATACCAAGCCGAAGCACGCCCTCCACAAGACCCTGACGCAGGATCCAGCGCCAGCCAAGAAACACCCCCAAGCCAAAGCTGCTCCCAAGCCCGCGCCAAAGGCTGGTGCCAAATCTAATACCGCTCCAGCACCTAATCTAAAGCCAAAGCCAAAACCTAAGCGTCACCACCGCGCCCCTCAGTCCGTCGAAGACACGGTCCCCGCTACCATCACCCGCATCGGAACTGCGCAGCACAAGGCCACCTCCTCGGACTTCCTGCACGCCGCCGTTCCCGCAAAGGCTGACGCCACCACCATCAACGTACCCGGCCATCTGGAAGATCCATCGTCCAAATCCGCCATCCGCGATACCGTACAGGCCCCCGCCAAACAGGTAGGTGTCGTCAGCGTCATTCGCCCTACAGGCAATCGCCCCTCCCTGCCGCCCGTCGATCAGGTGGCCGCCACCCCCGTCATCCTGCCCTCGCTCTACAACAAGCGGGGCCGCCTCATCGTCCCTCGGCCGCTCAAAGGTTCCCACGAGATCCTGCTCCGCCAGAATCAGGTCGCCGACCGTGACGGCCTCGATCGCATCCAGAGTGACGACGACATCCTCGACCTTCGCACCCAGAAGCTGCTCGTCGCCATCCCCACCAACGACACCTTACAGGTAGACGACCGCCTACCAGCAAACCGCCGATACTGCCGCCCCTGGACCGCGCAGTTCCTCGCCACCCTTTCGCGTTCGTACTACGCACGCTTCCACACGCCGCTGCAGGTCAACTCCGCCGTCCGCACCGTGGAGTTCCAGCAACGTCTGCTCCGCACCAATGGCAACGCCGCGCCTGCGGAAGGTGATACCGCCTCTCCGCACCTCACCGGCCAGGCCATCGACCTCGCCAAGCACGGCCTCACCCTCACCCAGATCGCATGGCTGCGCGGCTACCTGTTGCCACTCGTCCAGCAAGGCAAGGTCGACGTCGAAGAGGAGTTCCAACAAGCCTGCTTCCACATCAGTGTCTATAAGAAATATCTGCCGCCCGCTCCGGCTCCGCGCCGCAACCTGGCCGCCACCCGCAGCCCCGAGACCACCGCACTGGCCACCACCGTGCAATCGATCCACGCGAATCAATAAAAGAACATAAAGACCACAGCAACAAAGAGCAATAGCCCTGCTCAAGCCGAGCATCTCACCAAACCAGCCTCTTGAGAATGCGCTTTAGTGTGCGTCGTTCTTGAAGATCTGTTCTGCCAGGAAGTTCTCCACCTTCGCCTGGTCCCGCAGCATCTCGAAGAAGGCGTTCTTCAGCAACTGCGACCTACCTTCACGAAGCTGCTGGCGAATCGCCTGCTGCACACGAGGATCGTTCACATCCCGCTGCCCTGCCGGCTCCCGCGAGATCAGCTTGTACACTGCGTAGCCCATCACCTTCTTGCTCTGCGCATCCATCAGCGGCAGAATCTCGGTGATTTGTCCGGCCTTCAGCTTGGTCACAGCGCTGAACACGTTGGGGTCAGCATGCATCTGCGACTCAGACACAAAGCCCATATCGCCGCCGTTCGGTGCCGTCTCCGCACGCTCGGAGAAGTTCATCGCAATCGTCCCGAAGTCTTCGCCGCTGTCCAGCCGGTTCTTCAACGCCTGGATCTTCTTCTTGGCCTCTTCATCGGTCGTCGCCTTGCTGCCCTGCAGGTTGCCCGGCTGTGCCGAAGGAACGCTCGTCACCTGGATCTGCGCCAAGTGGTACTGCGTCTCAATCAGGTTGAACTCCGCCTTGTGCTGGCTGAAGTAGTTGGTTACATCTGTGTCCGTCACCGTGATCTTTGAGTTGATCTCTTTGTTCAGCAGCTTCTCGATGGTCAGCGTGCGGCGCAGATCGTGCTTCAGATCGTCCAGCGTCTGCTTGTTCGCCTTCAGCCGCTGGTCGAACTGCTCGTCCGTATAGGGCGCCTTCATCTCAGCCAGCTTCGCGTCTACTTCTTCGTTCGGAGCGGTCAGGTTCATCTTCACCGCGCGCTGCTGCACAATCTCTTCGTCGATCAGTTCCTTCAACACATTCAGCCGCAGCGAATCCGCCTGCTCGTGCGTAGGTTGTTGCTGTTGTGCCTCGCCAAGCTGTGCTGTGTAGACCTTCTCCATGTCCGCCTTCATGATGGCGTGGCCGTTCACCGTCGCGACCACATCCGCGCTATGGCTTCGGTTGCAACCCGCGACCAGCGATAGCGACACGGTTCCCACCGCCAGATACAGCGCGGTAGAGGGACGGAGCCGGCCGAAAAATCCACCGCGAGTACCACTCACGGGCGAAGACATTCCAGTAGCAACTACGATTTCATTCGATACACTTGGCACGGCTTGACTCTCCTGCATTTCTGTTCCTAAGTACCGGGCTTCACAGCCGGGGTTTTGCTCGGACTTGCACTCGGCATGGCCGGCTTTGCGGCCGCCTTTTCAGCAGCGGGAGGCGTCTGTCCTGCTGCTATCAGCGCCTCGTCGATCATCCGGTACACATACTCAATCGGCACAGCACCATCTAGCTTTTCACCATTGATAAACAGCGAAGGAGTCGACTCCACTCCCAACGTCGAGGCTTCCAGCATGGTCGCCTTCACCGACGTATCATCCTGCTTCGCCACACAGGCTGCCAGGGTCTTTTCGTCGACCTTCTGCCGCTTCCCTTCATCCAGGGTCAGCGTGTCCAGCGTCACATTCGCTTTGGCCAGGCTCTTCTCGTCGCCGCCCAATTCAGCAGCGTGCGCGTGGATATAGTCCACCAGCTTCCAGTACCCTTCGCCGCTCTGGGCGCTCAAGCAGCTGGTATCGATCGCCGCGCGCATCGCCCACGGATGCTGATCCAGCGGAAAGTCCCGGTACACAATGCGCACCTGGTCCTTGTACCGCGCCATCAACGCCGGAAAGAGCTGCTCATGCATCTTCGCGCAGAAAGGGCACTCCAAATCGTCGAAGCCAACGATGACTACCGGAGCATTCGCTGGTCCGCCCCGTCCCGGACGGTTCGCCGCCGACACCAGCTCCTTGGGGTCTTTGCTGATATCGAACTTCGTAAACTGCGCCAGCGTCTTGCGGTCGTCGGAGAGCAGAAACGTCATCGGCTTGCTCATCTTGCCGCCCGCCTCAAACGTCACCGTAATCGCATCGAACCCCGGCACCTCGCTCTTGGCCGGAACGCCGATCTGGATCGTGTAGTTCGGCGGCACGCTGGACTTCGACCGGATCAGCACCTCGACACGGCGCGCCATATCGGCAGACAAACTACCCCCGGCACTCACCTGCGCATGGCACCCAACGGTAGCCAGCGACAAAGCAAATAACGCAACGCGAAACGGCTTTACGAGATTCTGCACAATACCCGATTATCTCACGCACAGGCCCTTCGAACCCCTGCTCCCCACCCTCAAAATCCTTGCTAGAACAGCCGTTCCGCCCGTCTCAGGTTCCCCGCCGTTCCAATATTCACCAGTGTGAAATTGAACCGGTAGGCATTTTCATTGCGCACCGAACCCAGCTCATACTTTCTGTACTCCACGCTCAACCCGCAGCAGTTCCAGTTATACGACGCCTGCAGTGCCCCATACTGCACCGAACCCAGCTTCAGGTCCAGCCCAGCGTTCGCCGCCACCCCTAACCCTGGCTTACTCGGAGACCCATAGCCCAGTAGAAATCGCAGCTGGCTAAAGTCCGATGTCGCCGACGAAATCCCCTGCGTATACGACCGTCCCGGAGCGTTCAGTCGCGCATAGCTCAGCCCCCCAAACGCATTGCCTTCATGTACATCCACCAGAATGTTGTTGGCTGTAAATTTCTTCGCGCCGGTATCCAGGTCGAAGTCCCATTCCACATCTACCTTCTCCGAAGCTCGCATCCGCATCCGCGACACCAGCGGAGAGATCGCGCGCGGCTCCGTCAGAAACGCAATCCCGGAGAAGTTCAACGTCGTATCTAGCAGGTTCCGGCGTCCGCGCAACACCGCTCCGCCAAACAGTTGGTCGAAGAAGTACTTCTGCGTCACCCGCCAGCTGATCCACTCCTTGGCCCCGCACCGCACCGGAGTCTCCACATCGCCATCATCCTTCACCCGCTCCATCGAATCGTCGGTGTTCCCGCAGCCACCAACCTTGCCCTTCCCGCTGGTAGGCCGCACAAACAACCGCTGCGTCACCCCATACTCCAGCTCATTCGTGTTGCTCACAATATCGTTGCTGTCAAAGCGCAGCACATTCAGAAAGTTCTGAATGCCGGAAACATACCGGTAGGTAAACTCCGGCTCCACCGTATGTTTGAAGTCCCGCCGCAGCAACCGCCGCGCCACCCCGCTGGTAAACGTCCGTTCAATCACGGGAGGCCGTATATCCAGCTCCACCTCCAGGTCACTGCGGTTCAACGTCGCGGTGCTCTCCACCGGCGGCTGGCCCAACACGTACGGCGTCACACGGCTGCGGCTGTAGAACGTGTCCCGCAGCCCAATCGACGGCCGAACCTTCCAGCCCCACCCAGCCAGCGGATACGACAACACCGGATGCACATCCAGTCGTTCAATCATTCCGCTCGTAACGAAGAACGGTTCCACACGCTTCAATCCCGCAGCGGAAGCCTCCACACTCCAGCGCAACCCCGTCATCCCCACTGCATGATCCGTCATGTCGAAATCGATCGACGGCGCATGGAAGATCCTCACCTGCTGCCCCGGAATCGCTCCTACCGGCACTCGCTTCAGCCCCTGGTAGCGGTCCGCTCGCAGCCCAAAGCTATAGCCATCCACCTGCCGCACCCCATACGCAATCGACAAAATATCCGTCGACACCGCCTGGTTGAAATTCTCCGTAAACGCCTCGCGGTACGGGTAGGAGCTTAGGTATTCCACATCCGCCGCCACCCGCGTCGCCCCATGCTCGACATTAAAATCATGCCGTCCCGTGAACAGCACGTCCTGCCCACCCTGGTTCGTATACATGCCACCCGTAATGTAGCCGCGGTCCAGCAGCCCGCTATAGTGGGCCCTAAGAAAATCATTCCCCAGCCCGCGATACCGGAACGTCGCAGACTGCTCCCACCCGCGCATCGAGTAGTACTGCGCCCCAACCGTCATATCCATGCTGCGGTTGATCACGAAGTAGATTTGCTCGCCCAGCACCAACCCCTTGGTCGAGGTGATCCCCACCACCGGCAGTAGAATTCCGCTCTGCCGCCCTGTGCCATCCACCGGGTGCGATACATACGGTAGATACAGCAGCGGAATATTCAGCAGCTTGAACACGCTGTTCGTCGCCGTAGCCTTATCCTCGTCCACCGTAAACTTCCCGGCAGAGAGCAGCCAGTCCGGCCGCGGCAACTGGCACGACGTCACCGTCCCGCCATACACCTCATAGCTCTGCGGCCCCGTCTTCACCACCATCTTGCCCGAAAACAAAAACGGATTGCTGTTGGCATACACCGTCCGTCGCACATCCGCAGCTCCCCCAGCAAGCCCGGCCTGAATCTGCTTCAACCCCACCGACCCCGACACGTCGTAAAAACGCCCGGTCTGCGTCTTCACGTTCAGAGAACCATGACTCGCCGTGATCAGCTCGTTGTTGCGCCCACCCGTCACCTTCAGATGACCCGTCGCCGTCAGATCGCCGGACTCCGTGTCGTACTCGATATGGTCCGCCTCTACCTTGCGCGTCCCATACGTAATCCCCACGTCCCCATCCAGAACGTACTTGCTGTCCGTCTTCGACTGCGTCGCGCTCTCGATCACCACCGCCGTCGAATCGTCCTCGCCCGGCACCACCTCAGCCACCGAATAGCGCAGCTCCTGCGTCGAATCCGGCCCATCCGGCAGCCTCACGGCAATGGGTGTTTGGGGGGGTGCCTGACTCGTCACCTCCTGCGCCCATACCTGCGGATAAAGAACCCCGGCCAGCGTGATAGTTATGAAGAGAGGGATGGCGCAACCTCTCCGCCGCACCAGACTTACAAGCATTTGGGCTCCATCTGGACTGCTCGCAGCACTCACCCGTCCCGCTGGCCCCCGCTCTACCGTAATTCGCTTCACTGCACTCCGTTCGTCTGGCATGGTTCGCGTCACGCACCCCACGCTGTTCTGGCTCGACGCCTCAACGCTAAGTAGAGGCTAAACGATTTTCCCCGAAGCAGGTTCACCTTTTGAGCACCATGAGTTCCGCACAACTCGACATTACCCACAACAGCATCGACGATCTGCCTCTTGAAGACCAGACCGCAACCGCGACTCTGCCCGCCGATCCAGCCGACGCCGCCTTCGCCCTGCAGGAACTTCCCGGCCTCAAGCAGGAGGTCGCCAGCCGCCTCGCCGCCCATCGTGCCCGCCGCCAGCGCACCGCACCGCCAGCACCTGCTCCCATCGCCATCAACACCTCCCCGGCTCGTGCTCGAGCCGCCAAAATCGCCGCCACTGTCGCTGAGCGCTACGCCCGCTCCGAGAGCTACCGCGAGTTCCTCGCCGCAGAGGCTGAGACCGCCATTCGTCAGGCTGAGGCCGCCGCCGAAGTCGCCGCCGTCACCGCCCGCGCCGTCACCGAGGCCCAGCTCAACCTCCTCGAAGAGCTCGACCACTACAAGAAAGACACGGAAGACTTCGCGCTCACCCCTGCGGCTGCAACTCCGCCCGGCCCCATAGCACCCAGCGCCGTAGCACCCAGCGCCGTCACCCCCGAGTTCGTACTCACACCAGTTCACAACGAACCCGTCGCGACCCGAGCAGCAGCCGCCAGCCAGACCACCGGCAACCAGATCACCGTCCGCCTCTACGAGACTCCCGCCGCAGCGCCGGCCCAGTCCTTCACCACCTCGCACCTCCACCCCACCCTCGATCCCCTCGGCGACGAAGGCCTCGCCCTCGACGACGAGATCGCCTTCCGCCAGGCCCCAACCTTCCTCGAAGTTACCCCGACGGTTGAAATCCCTGCCAACCTCCTCGAGTTCCCGCGCCAGCTCGTCGCCGCACGCCGCGCACGTCCCCGCCTTGCCGAGGGCCCTCTCCGCGACGACGCCGACCTGAACACCGATTCCACCCAGCTCCGCATCTTCGAAGTTGAACCTGCCCAGCTCTCCCCCGCTCCTGCCGCCGCCTCTGCCGCCGCTGAGTGGTCCTCCATCCTGCTCGACGCCCAGCCTGTCATCGCCTCCACACTCGTCGAGCCCGAGGAGCCCGCTACCCTCCGCACCCCGCTCGCCCAAATCCTCTTCACCGCACCGCTCGAGCTGCGCATCATGGCCGCCACCGTCGATACCGCCATCGTCCTTGCCGTCGTACTCAGCTTCACCGCTGCCGCCGCAATCACCATCGGCACACTTCCAGTCTCGGAGCCCGCCACCACCCTCACCGGTCTGGCCGCGCTCAAAGCCACACTCACGCAACTCCTGCCCATCGCCGGCACCGCCCTGCTGACCTTCCTGGTCTTCAACGCCCTCTACCAGTTCCTCTTCTTCAGCTTCTCCGAAGCCACCCCCGGCATGCGCTACGCACGCATCGGCCTCTGCACCTTCACCGACGAAAACCCCACCCGCCGCCAGATGCGCCGCCGTATCCTCCACACCCTCCTGGCCGCCAGCCCCCTCGGCCTCGGTATCCTCTGGTCCTGGGTGGACACTGACCGCCTCGGCTGGCACGACCGCCTCTCCCGCATGTACCAGCGCAGCTACTAAACCTTCCACCTCCCCCCAAAAAACGTCATCCTGAGCGCAGCCGAAGAGCCTGCCCTGAGCGAAGCCGAAGGGACCTGCTGTTTGCTAGTCGCGACGACCATGCGAACGGCAGACCACTCGCCCTTCGGGCTGAAGGCCCGAGCTATCCTAGCCTGGGGCAAAGCCCCAGGATCCCCCACACCCCGACACCTGCGGGCTGTAAGCCCGCGCTAAAACTCTCCCCCCACACACCCCTGAACGCGTTCTACAGAACTCCCGTTCACGGTTTAAACCCGCAAACAAAAAAGGAAGACGACCGGGTGCCGGGTGCCCCCATACATGCAGCCTCATTGTCAAGTTCCAGTACATCCTTTACAGATCGTTATCAGGACATCCTTTACAGTGTGGTGTTCAGCGGGGAGCGTTCCACTGCAGTGGAACGCTCCCCGCTGAGATCGATTTCCTGCATGAGGGTTCGGCAGAAGTAGATCA
>JANYER010000037.1 GCA_025359825.1 Granulicella sp. | reverse complement strand
CCTCGAACGGCTTCACCGCTGCTTCGAAGCTCTCCATCCCCTTTGGAATCACCTTGTTCGCCCTCACGACGAAGACGCGCTTGCACCCGGCTGTGTTGAGCTCAGGGAGCATAGGCGCGAGCACGGCAGCCCGCTCCTCGTCCACAATCGCGACCGTGGCCTCAGAGTGAGTGAGACAGAAGGCGAGGGGGACGACTCCGAGCCAGGCAAAGACGGTGGGGATGCGGGGGTTGAAGCCGCAGAGGCGGAGCTGGTTGGGGAGGGACTGGTGCTCGAAGTTGACGGGTGTGAAGGTGAGCGATGGGGGGATGGCGATGTTGTTCTTCTGGAGTAGTTCGCGCTTCCAGAGCTGGGTGGAGGGGTGGTCAACCTCGAAGACGCGGAGGTTGGGGTGGGGGTTGCGATAGGCGAAGGTGTCGAGTCCGGCACCGAGAATGACGTACTGGGTGACCCCGGCGGCTACGGCGGCTGCGAGGGTGTCTTCCGCGTAGCGGCTGCGGGCGACGAGGAAGGCGCGGAGGGAGACGGAGAAGGGTTTGTGCAGGCGGGTGGCGGTCTTGCGGAGATCTTCAGCGTACTCGCGACCGAGGATGGGGACGGCGATGGGGTCGGCGAGGACGAGGGGTGGGGCGTCGAAGATCTGGTGCGCTGCGCGGCGAAGGGCTACGCGGAGAGCAGTCTTCGAAGGCAGTGATTCGAGCATGTGGTTAAGCCTGGGGAGTGGCGTGTGTTTGAGTGTTTCGCAAAAGTGGATTTCTATGCGCACTCAAGTGTAGCGAATGCGTGGTGCGGCGGTCTTCGTGTGGGACGAGATTGGCGCACGAAGGTACTGAGACCAAATGGGGATGCAGGGGTGATTGGACGTTACTTTTCGGTGAGGGCGGCTTTCAGGAGTGCGGCGCGCAGGATTTCGTAGGCGATGCCTTTTTTGGCGTAGGTGTTGAAGAGGTCAGCGCGGTCGGTGTTGGCAATGATGACGATGGAGGCGTTGCGCTGGGGGAGGAGTAGGTTGAGCAGACGGGTGGAGCCGATATCGCCCTGACGCTCGATGATGCGGGTGGCGGGTTCGGTGGGGCCGCCTTTGAAGTCGTAAGGCTTGAACTCGTAGCTCCACGACCCCAGGGCTTCGCCGTATAGCTTGGGATCGGCTTGAAACATGACGTCGGTGAGGGGTGCGGAGAGGAGCGGGTGGGTGAGCAGAGCTTCGTCCCAGACGGCGACATCGAGGGCATTGCCATAGAGAGCTCCAGCTGCGCCGTAGGTGGCAGGGTTCTGAGGGTCGTCGAGGGTACCGTCTTCCTTGTAAGCGCGAGCGGTTACCGGGGCTTCGGCGGGATCGGCGGGGAAGATGCCCCAGCTTCGGATGCCGAGGGGGTTAAGAACAGCGCTTTTGACCAAAGTGGCGTAGGGCTGGTGGGTGAGGGTTTCGAGGATTGCCCCGAGGACGATGTAGTCGCAGTTGTTGTAGTCAAGGGACTTGCCGGGTTCCTGCTTGGGTGTGGCGGAGCAGGTGGTGAGGGCGGTGTGGGTGTTATCGCCAGCGTCGGGTGTGGTACGGGTGTAGAAGGCGGGGACTTTGTCTTCAGGGCCAGAGGTGGGGTTGGCGAGGCCGGAGGTGTGCTGGAGGAGCTGGCGAATGGTGATGCGGGCGGTGGTCTCGGGCAGGGTGGGCATGGCGGTGCCGGCGGGGGTGTCGAGGGTGAGGTGGCCGGCGGCGACCTGCTGCATGATGAGGAGAGCGGTGACCTGCTTGGTGAGCGAGGCGAGGCGGAAGAGGGTGGTGGGGCGGAGGGGGATTTTGGCAGCACGGTCGGCGAGGCCTATGGCTGTGGTGTAGACGGTGCGGCCGTTCTGGGAGAGGACGACGACTCCGTCAAATTCGCCTTGCCCGTGGGCGCGGAGGAGGACGTTGGCTACGGCGTCGGTGTTGAGAGGTTGCGGCTTAGCTGTTGTCGGGGACTTTACGGGCTGATTCACGCGGGCGGGCCTGAGTGCGGTTTTGACCTGGGCGGCGGCGGGAAGGGTGAGGAGCAGGGTGAGCGTGATGCCGCGGAGCATGGGGCCTCTTGGTAGGGAAAGCATTACTTGCCAGCATCAGTTTTGCATAGGCTGTGCGGAATGCAGAGGGTGGGGTGTGCAAACATTGATGGGATGAAGGCGTCGTATGAGATGAGGGTTTAGATTATGCGGACAATTTCTTTGGCTTGGATGATGGTTGTGGGGAGCTGTGTGAGCTTTGGGCAGATGCCGGCTAGTTCGTTGCCGGCTACTGCGCCTTCGCAGGTGGGGGCTCCGGCGGCGACTGCACCTGCCAGGGGTTTGCTGCCTTCGGGGCTGGTGCAGCCGGGGCTGGATGCAGTGAAGTTGGCGGTGGCGGGGGTTCGGCTGGATAAATGGAAGGGCGCGGGCGCGGTGCGGGACGAGGTGGATGCGAACCTGGGATCGATTCGGCGGGACATGGAGTCGACGTTGCCGGGGTTGTTGGCGACGGCGGATGGGGGCGGCGATTCAGTATCGAAGGTGCTGCCGGTGTACCGGAATATTGAGGCTCTATATGACGTGCTGCTGAGGGTGGTGGTGGCGGCGCGGTTGGGTGCTCCGCAGCCGCAGACGGCGTCGTTGGAGGCGGCGATGGCGAGCCTGGATGGTGGGCGGCGGACGCTGGGCGACCGGTTGCAGGGTTCGGCGGTGATTACGGAGAAGCAGGTGGTGGATCTGCGGGCGGCGTTGAAGGCTGTTCCTCCGCCTCCTCCGCCGGCAGTTGCAGTGCCGGTTCCGGCTAGTAAGAAGAAGAAGGCTGCGGTAAAGAAGGCTGCGCCTTCGAATTAAGCTGCTTCGAAATTAGGCTTCGCGCGAATCAGGTTTGGCGTGGAGAGGTTTAGCGCGGACTTTCAGCCCGCAGGGGTTTGGGGCGTGGGGTCCTGGGGCTTTGCCCCAGGCTAGAGTAGCTCGGGCCTTCAGCCCGAAGAGCGAAGTCTGCGCAGCCAACGAATTGCATAGAGAGCAGCCTTGCGGGCTGTGTGCGACGCTTACCGTGCTTAGGCGGTCATCCAGGTTAGGGTGGCGGCGAGGTAGTATTTGAGCTCTTTGCGGGGGACGATGGCGTCGAGGAAACCATGCTCGAGGAGGAACTCGCTGCGCTGGAAGCCTTCGGGGAGCTTCTGGCGAATGGTTTGCTCGATGACGCGGGGGCCGGCGAAGCCGATGAGGGCGTTGGGTTCTGCGATGTTGAGGTCGCCGAGCATGGCAAAGCTGGCGGTGACGCCACCGGTGGTGGGGTCGGTCATGATGGAGATGTAGGGGATTCCGGCGTCGTCGAGGCGGGCGAGGGCGGAGGAGATCTTGGCGAGCTGCATCAGGGAGGCGATACCTTCCATCATGCGGGCGCCGCCGGATGCCGCGATAATGATGAGCGGGTGGCGGGTGGCGAGGGAGCGATCGATGGCGCGGGTGATAGTTTCGCCGACGACTGCGCCCATGCTGCCGCCAATGAAGGCGTACTCCATCACGGAGAGGACGACGGGGTGGGGGCCGAGGTTGCCGATGGCGTTGACGATGGCGTCGTTGAGGCCGGTCTTCTTCTGGGCTTCGGCGAGGCGGCGGGAGTAGGGCTTGAGGTCGGTGAACTTGAGGGGATCGGTGGAGCGGAGTTCGAGGTCGACGAGTTGGTAGCCGGGCTCGAGCAGATTGTCGATGCGGTGGCGGGCGTCGATGCGGTAGTGGTGGCCGCAGCGAGGGCAGACCTGGAGGTTGGCTTCAATCTCTGCCTTGAAGACGATCTGCTTGCAGGACGGGCAACGGGCCCAAAGTCCTTCGGTGCGGACGGTCTTTTCGGAGTCGTTGACGATCTCGTTGTCTTCGCGTTTGAACCAACTCATGCGTTTGGTGCCCTTCCGGATGTGCCTCGACTATTGTATGGCAGAGAAACGATGGTAGGTTAGGATGGGTAACTTCCAGACATAGTTCGATAGGGCTTCATAGGGCCACGCACGACCAAATTTCTGCCGGCAGAGCTGCGGGCATGTGAGGGTTTATGGCGAACGCGCGCGCGACGGAGGTATCGCAGGGGCGACCGTTTTTATGGTTTGCGGTAATTATCCTGACGCTCTTTCTGGCTAAGGCCATCCTGATTCCACTGGCATTAGCGTTGACCCTGGCCTTTCTGCTGGCTCCGGGAGTGACGCGGCTGGAGCGGCTGCGGCTGCCGCGAGTGGTGGCCGTCGCGGTGGTGACCGGGCTGGCGTTTCTGACGCTGGCGGGGGTGGGGTATGTGGTGTCTCGCCAACTAATTAATGTGGCTGCTACTTTGCCGGCCTACCAGGCGAATCTGCATGCAAAGATTGCGGCGCTGCACTCGCCGGCGGAGCAGTCGATTGAAAAGGCGATGCGAGCCGTGGAGGGGATTGGCTCGGAGTTTTCTACAGGAGATGACGCTGCTACGGCGGCAGGCGGGCAGAGCGGTACTGTTGGCGCTTCGGGCTCGAAGGCGACCAGGGCGTTGCCGGTGCGAGTCGTAGACCCGACGGAGAGCCAGATTGAAGCGGACCTGGGTGGGCTGTTACGGGTGCTGGGGCCCATTGGTTCGATCGGCGTGGTAGTGATCTTTACCATCTACATGCTGGTGAACCGCGAGGACCTGCGGCACCGGCTGCTGCTGCTGGCGGGTATGGGCCACATCAACCTGATGACGCAGGCGCTGGAGGATGCGGCGACGCGAATCAGCGAGTACTTGCTGATGCAGTTTGCGGTAAACGCTCTCTACGGTGTGCTGTTTGGATTGGGACTGTTTGCGCTGGGGGTTCCGAATGCGACGCTGTGGGGTGTAATCGCGGGGCTGCTGCGGATTGTGCCGTATGTGGGGACGCTGACGGGGGTATTGCTGCCGCTGGTGGTGTCGGTGTCGGCGAGCAGCTCGTGGTGGCCGCCGCTACTGGTGGTGGCGCTGTTCCTTGTGCTGGAGGTGACGCTCGCGAATTTTCTGGAGCCTTGGCTGTATAGCTCTCGCACCGGGATTTCGTCCCTGGCGTTGATGGTTGCGGCGATCTTCTGGGCGCTGGTGTGGGGCTGGCCCGGGCTGGTGCTTTCGACTCCGCTGACGGTGTGCATGGTGGTGCTGGGGCGCTACCTTCCGCAGATGTCGTTTCTGAATACGCTGCTGGGATCGAATGCGGAGCTGTCACCGGAGGCGCATTTTTACGAGCGGCTGCTGGCGATGGACCAGGACGAAGCACGCGCGATCGTGGACCGGTATCTGAAAAACAACTCGCTGGTGGATCTGTATGACAAGGTGTTTATCCCAACGCTGACGCTGGCGGAGCAGGACCGGTGCAAAGGGCAGTTGGACGAGGTACGGTCGAACTTTCTGTTCCTGTGCGTCGGCGAGCTGGTGGCAGAGCTGGCGGAGTACCAGGAGGCGAATGTGGTCCGCGCGGATAGCGGGGTTACGCCTCCCGCAGCGCGGCGTAAACAGCGTAGTGAGCTGGGCGTGATCTGCATCTGCACCAGTGAGCGGGCGGATGAGCTGGCGACACTGATGCTGGCGCAGACGATGGAACGAGCGGGGCATCCGACGCTGATGCTTTCGACGACGGCGCTGTCGGAAGACATTCTGCGCGGGCTGGCGGGGGAGCCGGATACGACGATCTTTATCTCGGCGCTGCCGCCGTTCGCATTTTCGCAGGCGCGTGCTACGTGCCAGCGGCTACGCACGATGCTGGATAAGAATTGCATTGTGGTGGGGCTGTGGAACAGCGAGGAGGAGAGCGATCAGGTGATCGAACGGCTGCGCAAAGGAAGGCCGGATGCGGCGGTCCACACGATGGTGCAGGCGCTGCAGCAGGTGGTCCAGTGGCAGCAGCGGGCGAGCGATATGCCGTATGCGCGTAAGGGTGTGGAGGGGCGTTAGGTTCGTACTGTGACTGGTCGAATGATTCGGTGGCCGCGCTGGTATGGAAGCTGATACTGTTTTGAACATCCCAACTCGTTTCTTAGCTTCTGAGTGGATGTCTGCGAGGGTTCTTATGCATATTCTTCGAGTAGCTATGGTGTTTGGGCTTTTGAGTGTGGGTGTGAGCAGCGGGATGCTGGTGGCGCAGGGGCCGCTGGAAGGGGTGAAGGTGGGGGACATCGACCGTAGCGTGGATGCGTGTACGGACTTCGACGCGTATGCGAATGGGAACTGGCGCAAGGAGCATCCGATGCCGGCGGTGCAGACGACGTGGGCGCGGCGGAATGTGGCGCAGGATGAGACGCTCGGCAAGCTGAAGTCTTTGCTGGAGGTCTCGTCGTCGGTGAAGAGTCCAGCGAGGGGTTCGACGGACCAGTTGATTGGAGACTTCTACGGCTCGTGCATGAATGAGGCGCAGATTAATGGTCTGGGCCTGAAGCCGCTGCAGCTGGTACTGGCCAAGATTGATGGAGTGAAGGACCGCAAGGGGTTGGTGGCTGAGCTGGTGGAGCTGCATGGATATGGGATCTACGCACCGGTGCGGTTGTCGTCGACGCAGGATGCGCATGCGCCGACGGAGGTGATTGCTGAGGTTGCGGTAAATGGGATGGGACTGCCGGACCGCGACTACTATCTGCGGGACGAGCCACGGTTCAAAGGAATGCGGGAGAAGTATGTCGTGCACGTAGCGACGATGTTTGAGCTGGCAGGGTATAGCCCACTGCAGGCCAAGGAGGCCGCAGATGCGGTGCTGCGGCTGGAGACGAAGTGGGCGACGGTGAAGCTGAATCGCGTGGAGCTGCGTGATCTGGCGGCGACGGATCATCCGATGACGTTTGCAGCGATGCAGGCATTGATGCGGCAGTTTGATTGGGGGAGTGCGTACAAGGCGTGGGGCGTTCCGCAGGGTAAGGTGAACGTCACCGAGTTGAAGTTGGTGAAGGCGTTGGACGCGGAGCTGGCGGCGACTCCGCTGGCGGACTGGAAGAACTACCTGAAGTGGCATGTGCTGCGGAAGGAGTCCGCGGTGCTGCCGGTGGCGTTTGGGGACCAGACGTTTGCGTTCTTCGGGACGACGATGACGGGCGCGAAGGAGCAGCGGCCACGGGACCAGCGCTGCGTGCGCGAGGTGGATTCGCGGCTGGGAGAGGCGTTGGGGAAGAAGTATGTCGAGGCATACTTTCCGCCGGAGGCCAAGGCGCGGGCGCGGGAGATGGCCGTGAACATCGTGGATCAGTTGAAACTGAGCATCCAGAAGAATGACTGGATGACGGCGGACACCAAGGTGAAGGCGTTGGAGAAGGTGGGCGCGCTGAACATCAAGGTGGGGTATCCGGATAAGTGGAAGAGCTATACCGGAGTAACGATTACGCGTGGGGAGTATTTGAAGAATGCGATGGCGACGGATGCATTCAAAGTCCGCGAGGATCTGGCGGAGATCGGGAAGCCGCTGGATCGCGGGCTGTGGCGGATGACTCCGCCGACGCTGAATGCTTACTCCAATCCGGCGATGAATGAGATTGTGGTGCCGGCAGGCTATCTACAGCCACCGGGGTTCAACCTGAAGGGCATCGACGCTGTAAATTACGGCGCCATCGGGGTGACCATCGGACATGAGATCAGCCATGGCGTGGATGACGAGGGCGCACGGTACGACGCGAAGGGTGCGCTGACGGACTGGTGGTCGCCAGAGAGCTACAAGTTATTCCAGGCGAAGACCGGCTGCACGGCGGAGCAGTACGACAAGTACTTCGTCGATCCGGGTGTGCATCTGAATGGCAAGTTTGTGCTGGGTGAGGCGCTCGGCGATCTGGGTGGGGTGAACCTGGCGTTCCGGGCCTACAAGAAATCACGCGAGGGTAAAGGGCCAGAGCCGACCATCGACGGACTGACGCCGGAGCAACAGTTCTTCCTCGCCGAAGGGCAGTGGCGTGGGGCGCTGGCACGGCCGGAGACGGCGCGGATGGCAGCGCAGGTGGATCCGCATCCGGCAGGCAAGTACCGGGTAATCGGGCCGCTCTCGAATATGCCGGAGTTTGAGAAGGCGTTCTCGTGCAAGCAGGGGGACGCGATGGTGAGGACTGAGGCTGAGCGGTGTGTGCTTTGGTAAAGAGTGGTTGTCGGTGAAGTTGTACTTTAGTAGGTTGTGAGGGGCGGGTGGCCCTGGTGTTTGGGTGATGGTGTTTGGTTTAGGTGGATGTGAATTAATTCGAGCGGAATGGTGGGTGGGCCGTCTTTAGATGTAGAAGGCCATGTAAGACGCGCTTGCAGGGAGCCGGAGCCAGGGGACGGATGATCGGGATCGGGGACGAGAGCTTGCGGTGGTTTGCTGCGGAGAGGGTGGAGGCCGAGCCCGATGTGACGGCGCTGGTCGCTGCCTACTCGGGCTTGCTGTACCGGGTTGCGTTCTCGGTGCTGCGGAATGCGGCTGAGGCAGAGGACGTGGTGCAGGATACTTTTGTGCGCGTCTTGGAGCGGCGGAGTGCGTTGACGGAGGTGCGGGAGTTTCGGCCGTGGCTGGTACGGATTGCATGGAACCTGGCGCTCGACCGCAAGCGAAGAGTTCCAGTGGAGCAGATGGATGCTCTGTTTGCGGAAGGGCTGGTAGCGAACGATGTGGCGGCGGATGTTGCGCTGGACGAGGTGCAGCAGATGACGCGAGTGCTGCGCGAGATGGATGCGCTGCCAAAGACGGAGCGGTACGTGCTCCTGCTTTCGGCGGTAGAGGAGCTGGGTACGGCGGAGATTGGGACAGTGTTGGGGAAGAGTGAGTCGGCGGTGCGGGCGTTGCTGTTTCGAGCGCGAACGCGGTTGAAGGATCGATTGACGAAGGGAGGTTTGCGATGAAGAACTTCGAAGATGAGCACATCGACCGGATGCTCCGAGTAATAGGGGGCACGAAGGCTTCCGAAGGTCTAGAGGGACGTGTCTTGCAGAGGCTGGCGGAGCGACGTACAAATCTTGCGCCGATGATCGGAATGAGTTGGCGGCTGGCTTGGGTCGGAGCTGCGGTGGTAGTTGTCGCAATAGCTGCTGTGATGGTGCATGGTAACCATGAGCAGGGCGGGTCGGGTGTGGCATCGGAGCATAAAGCGGCCACTCCTTTTGTTGCACCGTCAGCTGTTGTTGGTTCTGCTTCGTCGAAGAATGTGGCGCGACGACTGCCGGCGTTGCGGGTTGGTTCGAGAAAGAGCGATGGTTGGGCACCGGATGCTGTAGAGAAAGTACGGAGCTATGCTGCGCCGGAGGCTCCGCTGACACACGAGGAGCGGCTGCTGATACGGATTGCGCAGCGTGCAGATGCGGTGGAGATTGCCGCACTCGATCCGAAGGTCTGGGCGATGCGGGATGCAGAAGAGAAGGTTGCGGTGGCAGCCTTCTTTGTACGACCAAAGCCAAAAGTCGATGGAAATGGGCCGCTCGAGGTAATCACGGCTCACAGTAAATCGAATGCAAGTATCGAGAGCGATGACGGAGGGGATGAGTCGAGTGATCATCCGGCGGAGAACAAGTAAACCTTTTTGTAACTCTATAACGCACAAATAGTGTATGAATTCTACTTTTGAGCTATGTTTTGAACGCGATTTCTTAAACGACAAAGGAGATGGATGATGCAAGTATTAGGACGTATCTATGGTTTGGTATTGAGTCTTGGGATGGGTATGAGCTTGATGACTTCGAATGCTGCGGCTCAGACTCCGCCCGAACCGGTTCCGGCAAAGCCCACTCTACCTCTTATGGAGTACACATTTTTTCTACAGAACGTGAGCCAGAATAATGAGGCAAACGAAGTCGTGACGGCGTTAAGGAATGTGCTGGACCCAAGCATCAAGATCTATCTGGTGAACTCGCAGAACGTGATCGTGATGCGAGCGTTGCCGGATCAGATTGCGATGGCCAGGAAGTTGTTGAGTGACCTGGATCGTCCGAAGAAGACCTACCGGTTGACGTATACGATAACGGATATGGACGAAGGCAAGAAACTGGGCTCACAGCATTTCTCGCTGGTGGTGGTGTCGGGTGGACGGACGACGATGAAGAACGGCAGCAAGGTGCCAGTGGTGACGGGTTCGTATACGGCGTCGAGCGGTTCGCAATCGCAGAATACGTACTTGGACGTGGGGCTGAACTTGGACGCATCGCTGGATGAGTCGGAGAACGGAGTGCGTCTGCGGACCAAGGTAGAACGTTCGAGCGTTGCGGATGAGAAGTCCGGGAGCGGAACTCCTGTGATTCGGCAAACGGTGCTGGAAGGCACCTCTACGCTGGTGCAAGGGAAGCCGGTTGTGCTGGGATCGATGGATATTCCAGGAAGTACGCGGCACTTGGATGTGGAAGTGGTAATGGAGGCTGGGAAGTAGGCAAGTAGCTTTGGTGGATAAAAAAGGGATGAGGGCCACAATTCCTGTGGCCCTTCCTTTTTGGTAAGGACTTTCGCTTTAGCTACCTGCGACGGGAACGGGTCCGAGGGCTAATCTTTGGGCGCGAGCCTTCGATGAGGATGTCGACGATCCTGCGGGCGCTGGACTCCCAACCCGGCAAAGACGTGGTGTGGAAGACGCCGATCAGGGCGCGGATGAGGTCATCGGGATCGGTATCGGCATGTAGCTCGCCGCTGCGGATGGCGTTCTGGATCAACGTGCGGAAGGTGCCATGAATTGGGCCGCGTGAGCCCTCAATCATGCGGGTGGAGCCGCCGGGCACGGTGTCCATGGCTGGCAGGATGAGCATCTTCCCAGCCACGTAGTCGATGAAGACAACCATCCAGGCACGAAGCGCTACGAGTGGCTGCATGGTGTCGGCGTAGCGTTGCCCGGCTGCCGCCAGCTTCTCCACCTGGCTGCGAAAGACGGCCTCGATCAGAACGTCACGCGTGGGGAAATGACGGTACAGGGTGCCTGGGCCAACCTCGGCGCGGCGAGCGATGTCGTCGAGTGCAGCTTCAGGCCCATGCTGGGCGAAGGCTTCGCGGGCGACCTCCAAGATGCGCTCGCGGTTGCGTTGGGCATCAGCGCGGGGCCTGCGTGGGACCGGTATTGGCGGGGGCTTCTTTGGCATACCTGAATTTTCTCAGAAGTTTGTGCAACCGGAGGTGGTCTCCGCTTATCCTATAAACGGAGATAGCCTCCGTTTTAGTATCGGAGGCTCAAATATACATCTGGCTCGGCACATTTCAGCCCAGCCACCAAACCATAAGGGAGACAGATCCATGCGAATTTTTGTAACGGGCGCGACAGGTTTTATCGGAATGGAACTGGTGAAGGAACTGATTGCAGCAGGCCACCAGGTGCGCGGCCTTACGCGGAGCGAAGCCGGGGTACAGCAGTTGGAGGCGGTAGGCGCGGAGGTGCATCGAGGTACTCTCAAGGATCTGGACGGTCTGCGCAGCGGAGCGACAGGCATGGACGTCGTGGTGAATCTGGCGTTTAGCCATGACGATATGTCGAAGTTTGCGGAGAGCGGGAGGGATGAGCGCGCGGCGATTGAGGCACTGGGCTCTGTACTCGAACCGGGTAAACTGCTGGTGGTGACCTCTGGCACCGGGCTCGCAAACGGCGGACCGGGGCATGTACGCGTGGAGAGCGATCCGCCCACGGACGCGATGCCGCGGCAACCGGAGAGTGTGGCACGAGCCGCTGCCGAGCGCGGTGTCCGGGTGGGGATTGTGCGGCTGCCGCAGGTGCATGACACGCGCAAGCAGGGCCTGGTCCCGTACCTAACGGAGACGGCGCGCAAGAAGGGCATCTCTGCCTACGTTGGTGATGGCGCGAACCGCTGGGCGGCGGCACCCTTGGCGGATGTGTCTCGCTTGTACCGGCTGGTGGTGGAGCAGACCGGACCGGGCGTAACGGTGTACCACGCAGTGCAGGAGGAGGGTGTCGCGATGCGGGAGATCGCGGAGACGATCGGCAAAGGGTTGAAGATACCGGTGGTGTCGCTCCAGCCTGAGCAGGCCGCCGAACACTTCGGCTGGCTCGCGCACTTCGCTACTCTGGATATGCCTGCCTCCAGCAAGTGGACTCGCAAGACGCTGGATTGGGAGCCTACCGGGCCGGGACTGATTGAGGATCTGACCAACATGAAGTACTAGGAACGGAGTTGCTCACTAATAAAAGAAGGGCCGAATGATGATGGGCCCTTCTTCTTTTTTATGAGACTTGGCACTAGCTGAGAGTGAGTTGCAGGGTGGTGACGCTGGCGGCGGGGAAGGTGTGGATGAGTTTGCCGCCGGTGG
>JANYER010000432.1 GCA_025359825.1 Granulicella sp. | reverse complement strand
CTGCGCCAACGCCGCGACTCCATCCGGACGACCCCACCTCTCAAGCTGGCCGCGGCTCTCGGTGCCGCCTCGGCCGTCGCCATCATTCTCCTGTGGGCCTGCTACGGCTTTCGCTACGCCGCACGTCCCGCCGGACTCGCGCTCGCCACTCCGCTCATTCAGTACGCAAGCGGTCTGCATGGCTTCGAGCCCCGCATCTACCTCGCCCTCGCCCGCTGGCATCTTCTACCTGAGTCCTACCTGTACGGTCTGGTCGATATCCGCATCGTCTCCAACTGGTTCCCCAGCTACGTCCTTGGCCAGGTCCATGCCCACGGCGTCTGGTTCTACTTCCCCGTTGCCTTCGCTATCAAGGCGACCGCCGCCTTTATGGCACTGATGCTGATCCTCCTCTTCAGCATCGCGACGCGCCGACTCCCTCTCTCACGCGAGCTTCTCTTCTTTGGAATACCGCCCGTCCTGTACCTTCTCATCGCCGCCGGTACCGGGCTTAACATCGGAGCACGCCACATCCTGCCGATGTTCCCCTTCCTCTGCGTGCTCATCGGAGCAGCCGTCGTCGCACTCTCCCGCCTCAACCGCCGTTGGGCCTACGCCACCGCCGTCCTTGTCGGCTGGCACGTTATCTCGACGACCCGCGCCTATCCCGTCTACATCGCCTACTCCAACGAGTTCTGGGGCGGCCCGGACAACACCTACAAGTACCTCACCGACTCCAACACCGACTGGGGGCAGCAGCTCCACGCCGTCAAACAGTACGTCGACGCGCATGGCATCAAGGACTGCTGGTTCGCCTACTTCGTCCAGCCCGCGATCCAGTTCAGCGACTACCAGATCCCCTGCAGACCCCTCCCGACCGCCGATACCGGCTGGTTCCACGAGCAGATCGACACCCCCGCCACCATCACCGGCCCGGTCTTCATCAGCGCCGGTACACTCACCGGCTATGAGTTGGGCTCGAACGTCATGAACCCCTACCGCCAATTCCAGCAGCTCAAGCCAACCGCTGTCATCCAGCACGGCGTCTTCGTCTTCGACGGCACCTTCGACACCCGCTTCGCCTCCGCCCTCGGCCACGTCACCCGCGCGAACGACCTCACCAACGCCAAGCAGCTCGAAGCTGCCCTCGCCGAAGCCCAGCAAGCCGTAGCGATCGACCCGCAGGAGTTCCAGGCCCAGATGGTGCTCGCCGATACCCTCAGCGCACTGCACCGCAAGCCGGAGGCCGACACCGCCTACCGGAACGCACGCACCATCGCCGCAACCATGGAACCTACTGCCAAATCCGAATGGACCGCCCAGATCGACAAGAAGCTTGCAACGCCGTGATCGTGCGCCCTGCGTCCATTTCTGCTGCAACAACGTACTATCGTCATAAAGTCACCCAGAGAGGACTCACCCGCGCAATGCACCTCCGCACCCTCCTCATTCCCGCCGCAGCCTGCCTCTTAAGTTCCTTCGCGACTGCCCAGACCAATAAGACCCCCATCCAGATCACCGCCGACCTCACCGACGTAGCCCGTCACATCTACCACGCCGAAGTAGAGATCCCAGTCAAACCCGGCCCCCTCGCCCTCACCACACCCAAGTGGATCCCTGGCACCCACCGCCCCACCCCCCTCGTCGACTCCATCACCGGAGTCGTCTTCACCGCCAATGGAAAGGTCCTGCCCTGGCGCCGCGACGACGTGGATATGTTCGTCTACCACCTCACCATCCCCGCCGGAGTCACCACACTCCACGCCCACCTCGACCTCATCAACCCCGGCCGCCAGACCACCAAACTCGCCGCACTCGAGTGGGAAGGCCTCCTCCTCTACCCCGCGTTCATCCCCGTCAAAGACATTGCCATCCAGCCCACCGTCAAAGTCCCCAACGGCTGGGGCATCGGGACTGCTCTCATCCCGCTGGGAACCTCCTCTACTGGCACCGGAGTGACGATGGTGACAGATGCACAAGGCCAGCCTCAGAACAGTACACCTCCAAACATAGCTACTACCACCTTCGCCCCCACCACCGTCGAGCAGCTAGAAGACTCGCCCGTCCTCACCGGCCAGTACTTCCACGAGTACCCACTCGCCCCCGACGTCAAACCCGCCCACTACATCGACGTCGCCGCCGACCTCCCCGAAGACGCCGTCCTCCGCCCCGTTCTTCTCGCCCAGCTCAACAACCTCGTCCACGAGACCGGAGCCATGTACGGCTCGCGCCATTACAACCAGTACCACCTCCTCCTCACCCTCACCGACGCCACCACCGGCCAGGGCCTCGAGCACGGTCAGTCCTCCGACAACGGCGTCGGCGAAAAAGGCTTCTCCGACGAAGCCCACCAGCTCGGCAACGCCGACCTCCTCGCGCACGAGTTCACCCACTCCTGGAACGGCAAGTACCGCCGTCCCGCAAAGCTCTACCAGCCCGACTTCGCCACTCCCCAGCAAGGCGAGCTCCTCTGGGTCTACGAAGGCATGACCCAGTACATGGGCAACGTCCTCGCCGCCCGCTCTGGCCTCGAGACCCAGGCAACATACCGAGACAAGCTAGCCGCCTCCGCCGCGAGCCTCGACACCAAGACCGGCAGATTGTGGCGCACCACAGAAGACACCGCAATCGCCTCCAGCATCAGCCGCCGCCCCGGACCTGCATGGGCGGCAGCGAAGCGGGGCCAGGATTACTACCAGGAAGGCGAGCTGATGTGGCTCGACGCAGACACGCTCATCCGCAAACTGACCAACGGGCAGAAGACGCTGACCGACTTCCAGCACATCTTCCTTGGCAAAGGAGGCAACACAGGACCGTCGGTAGCTCCCTACGACCGCGCTGAGTTGATCCGTGATCTGAACGAGGTAGTGAAGTACGACTGGGCAAT
>JANYER010000425.1 GCA_025359825.1 Granulicella sp. | reverse complement strand
GCAGGCTTGGCTTCGGAATGATTGGGGGACTTCACTTCTGACATTGCCAGCGGGACGAAGTAGTAGGCCTTGCTGTTGAGGGCGGCGGCGATGGCGGTTGGGACTGCCTGCACCATGCGCTCGAGGTCCGGGGTGGTGATGGCCGTGTCTCCGTAGGCGGCATAGTGGATGCCGTTGGGGGACTGCTGCAGCAGGGCCTCGGCGGCGACCTGAGTTGCCTGGACGAGTCCGGTTTGTACGCTTTGAGCCATAAAGCAGTATTCTAACCGTATGAGACAGGCTTCGAAGATTGAATTGCACGGTTCGGCCCGGACGCTGGGTGCGGGATACCTTTTTGGGGTTCCGGTAGGGGACCTGGGTTGGTTTGCGAGCCTGTTGATGGGGGTGGCGACCGGGTTTATGGCGTTCTTCGCGGCGACCTTTCTGGGGATTGTTGGGATCCTGGTTTACAACTCGACGACGCACCGCGGCATGGACCTCTCGCTGAGCTACAAGTGGTTTGGCCTTGTGACCGGAATTACGGTGATGGTGATTTCGCTGAGCTATCTGGGTATGTTGTGGGGCCGACGGCAGCTGCGTAAGGGCTAATACGGCTGCGTTCCGATTTCTGCGTTAGGGTTTCAGGCCGGTTCGAAACAAATCTCCTGGGCGATTCGTCTCCTTAGAATTCTGCTATGCTTCTTTTCTTCAACAAAGCAGTAATAACTAGATACGACCAAGTACCAACTTCTCTGGAGGACCACCCCGCATGACCTTTGTACGTACTGTTGCGCGCTGGAGCTGCTATACGGCAGCGATTGCCAGCCTTACCGTTCCGTCTTTCTCCGCTGACAAGAAGAAGGAGGTAGCCGCTGCTGCTGCTGTTCCTTCTTACTATGGTGCGCAGCCGTCTACCGAAGACATTGATCTGACCATGTACTCGCGCATCCGCGAAGAGGGCTTCAAGCACTCGCACGTGATGCAGTTTGCCGGTGCGCTGAGCGACGGCATTGGACCGCGCCTAACTGGCTCGCCGAATATGGCGAAGGCGAATGCCTGGACCAAGGACACGCTGACGGCGATCGGCCTGGAGAACGCGCACCTGGAAGACTGGGGCGAGTTCGGCATGGGCTGGCAGCAGATCAACACCTGGGTGCGGATGGTGACGCCGGATGCCGAGCCTCTGTGGGCGCAGGCTGCTCCGTGGTCTCCTGCGACCAAGGGTGCTGTCTCGGGCGAGGCTGTGTTCCTGGATCTTCAGGATGCCAAAGACCTCGAAAAGTACAAGGGTAAGCTGGGCGGCAAGATCGTACTGCTGGGCACGCCGCGTGCGACTCCTGACGTGGTCGAGCCGCTGTTCCATCGCTACACGACGGAAGAGCTGGCCGAGATGGAGACCTATCCGACCGGCGCAGGCCGTGCAGGTGCTCCGAATATTCAGCAACTGCTGGCCGACCGTGCCCGTCTGGCTGCGCTTCGGGCCGCTGCTCTGAAGATGATGGCCGAAGAGGGCGTTGCTGCTGTGCTGACCCCGTCGCGCGATGGCGGCAACGGTGGCGGAACCGGCATCATCTTCGACGATAACGGCGCCAACCTCTCGCGCAATGCGCAGGTGAAGGCTTCGGCGGTCACCATTCCCAATGCGGTGATGATGATTGAGCACTACAACCGCCTGGCGCGCATGTTGCAGAACCATGTGCCGGTGACGTTGGAGATCAACATCGACACCAAGTTCACGGGCGACCATGAGCATGGCTTCAACACGGTGGCCGAGATTCCCGGAACTGATCCGAAGCTGAAGGACCAGGTCGTGATGGTTGGCGGCCACCTGGATAGCTGGATCTCCGGCACGGGCGCTACGGACAACGGCGCCGGCTCGGTGGTCGCGATGGAGGCGGTCCGCATCCTGAAGGCGCTGGGGGTGAAGCCGAAGCGGACCATCCGGATCGCGCTGTGGTCGGGCGAAGAACAGGGCCTGTTCGGTTCGCAGGGCTACATCAAGTCGCACTTCGGCACGTTCGCTGAGCCCAAGGACGTAGACCCGAATACGCCTGCATTCCTGCGGGCACGTGGCGCGTTGACCACCACCAAAGAGTGGGAGACGCTGGACGCCTACTACAACCTGGACAACGGAACCGGTAAGGTCCGCGGCATCTACACGCAGGAGAACTATGCGATTGCTCCGATCTTCGAGCAGTGGATTGCACCGCTGAAGGACCTTGGCGTCTCGACGATCAGCTTCCGCAATACAGGCGGCACGGACCACCTCTCGTATGACGCGGTCGGGCTGCCTGGCTTCCAGTACATCCAGGACCCAATGGACTACGAGACGCGGACGCACCACTCGGACATGGACACCTACGACCGGCTGCATCCGCTGGACCTGGAGCAGGCTGCGATTGTGGAGGCGATCTTCCTCTACAACACCAGCGAGCGTGAGGCGATGATGCCCCGCAAGCCGTTCCCCCACCCGGAGAACGAGCAGAAGCTGGCGGCCCCAATCCCCGGGATCTACCCGAATGCGACCGCTGCACCGGCTGGAGAGCGTCGCCGCCCTTAGTCTGAATACTCCCTAACTTCAACGGCCAGGGCTTATGCCCTGGCCGTTGTGTGTTTTGCCCCTGCCCCCGGGGGTATTTGGGAGAAGTCTATTTTTTACAGTAAGTTAGCTGTAAAAATATGCACTTGACACAGAAAAGCTATTGATTGCACTCTGTAGTGGCCGTGTCAGGTCAGCTAGGCTCCCTATCCGGGAGCCTCTTTTGGTTTG
>JANYER010000422.1 GCA_025359825.1 Granulicella sp. | reverse complement strand
TCGCACGATTGAAGGGGTTGGACTTCGACTTTATGAAGCTGTACGTTCGGCTGCCGTATAGCTGGATCGTGAAGGGCGTCGACTACGCGCACAACCAGATGGGCGTGCAGACCGCGGGCCACTACCTGCTGCCTGCTGTGGCGCTGGGTAATGATGGTATGAGTCACGTTTCGGCGACGGCTCGGACCGGGTATGCGTACTCGCGGACGTTAACGGGTACGAGCTACTCGGACGTGCAGAAGTTGATGGCGGAGTCCGGTATGTGGACGATCAGCACGCTGCTGAATCCGGCGTTGATTGTCGACGCTCCGACGATGGCAGACGATCCGCGCTACGGCGTCGCTCCTCCGTGGGAGCAGGCGCGTTTGATTGCGGCACGCGATGCAGCGGTGAAGTCGAACGACGGTGCCAAGGCCGCGACGATTGAACGCACGATGCGCGAAGAGGCCACGGTAAAGGGCGTGCTCGAACGCAAGGGCCTGTTTATCGGTGGTACGGACTCTCCGCTGGATCTGCCTTCGACCTCGCTGCACCTGAACCTGCGATCGCAGGTGAAGTATGGTCTAGCTCCGTGGCAGGCACTGGAGACGGTGACCAGCATTGCGGCGAAGGCGGCGGGCGTGTCCAAGGACCTCGGGACTCTGGAGGCCGGAAAGCTGGCCGACCTGATCCTGGTCGAGGGCGATCCGCTGGCGCATATCGATGACGTGACCAAGGTGCAGTGCGTGATGAAGAACGGCAAGATGATGTCAGTTGGCGAGATCATGAAGCCGTTTGTGGCTAGTTCGATTGGCTCGGATGTTTGTCCGGCTAAGTAGCTCCTTTGAGGGGTACCCCCCCCGGGGGGGGGTCTGACTTAAGTCTTTTGTTTGCTACAATCTGGCGGAGGATGGTGTCGCCAAAATCGTGCAAACAAAGGGTTTACGGGTAAAATCGTGCAGCGTAGGGAGTTAGAACCCAGCTTATGGCTGGGATCTCTGTTTTTGCTGTCTGAGTCCTATTTTACGTGATGCACCATAACTAAAGACTCATTTATATTTCTTTTGGAATGATGGAGTTAGGTGGTTTTGGGGGTTGACATGCGATTTTGCTGAGTGTTCTCGCGAAAAATAGTTTTCGGGATGGTGAGAGGGCTATGGATTACTAGGGATGTTGGGGGTTTGAGGCGGCGGAGAAAGATAGAGGCGTACCCATTCGACTGCGTTCAGGGCAGAGCGGGGTCGCCTTCGGCGAGGCTGTTTTTTACATGCCTGAAGGCATGTCCTTCCGTGGTGGTTCGATTTTGTGTATTGGATTGCATTTGATTGGGGTGGTGAGGAATACGGTCGTGCTTTGCACGATGTGCACTTGGCTTTGGGGTTGAATGGTCCGAAGAGTAGGGGTAGGATCAGCGGTTTCGGGGTCCCTTCGGCTGAGCTCAGGGCAAGCTCTTCGACTTCGCTCAGGATGACGGATTTTTGGTGGAGGTCGAAGAGTGAAGCGGTCGTGCTTTGCACGATGCCCACCTTAGCGACGATGACGCCGTCGCGAAGATGGGGCACCCAGCTTTCGGGGTTGAATGGTCCGAAGAGTAGGGGCAGCGTCAGCGGTTTCGGGGTTCTTCGACTTCGCTCAGAATGACAATTTATGAGGAGATCATAGGTAAAGCGGTCGTGCTTTGCACGATGCCCACATCTCAGAATCGAGATGTGGGATACCCACACCCGGCAATCGATAACCCCACCCACGCGATGAGGCTGCGTGAATGGGGCACCCGGCTGTGTGAGTGGCTAGTTGTTGGTTGGGGTTGCGACGGGTGGGGTTGGGGGTTTGGTGGGGGTTTGGCCTAAGGGGGCGTCGGCGGTGCCTATGCGGCCGGAGGCGGTTACTCGGATGACGAAGCGGGCGCGGGTGGCTTTGGGGTCGTGGTCGAGGATGAAGTGGATGTTGAGTGGGCGCTCGAGGCGGCCTGTGGGTGGGACGTCGGGTGGGGCATTGACCTTGACGGTCTTGGCGACGCGTTTGAGCTCTTTGCTTTTCTTGTCGAAGGTGGAGGCCATGACGATGACGTCTGCGTGGCGGGGTTCGGTGTCGGTGGCGGGGGACCAGGCGAGGCCGCGGGCGTCGATGTGGATCATGAAGGCGTCGGGATTATCGACGTCTGGGGTGAGGGTAAGGGGCACTCCGTCGTAGGCCATGGTGCTGGTCTCCGCGTTGATGAGGTCCATGGCGAGGCGGCGGGAGGGGTTGGTGGGGTTGACGCGCATTGGCCCCTGCTGGATGTAGTAGCCCTCGCGGGTGGTGGCGGTGAGGCCGGGGCGGGTGAGGGTGACCTTGATCTTGCGGAACTTCTGGGGGTTGGCGTCGGTGTTGGTGGGGCGGTAGGTAAGGGTGTAGAAGCTGGAGCCGTCGCGGATGCCGGTGCCGATCTCGGTATCGACGTCGTTGCGTCCATAGAGGGCTTTGCCGCCGGTGGCGGTGGCGAGTTTATTGAACTGATAGTTGCCGCCGAAGGGGTCGTTGAATGCAGCCGCGGAGCCATAGGTATTGTTGACCTGGAGGCCGGCGGGATCGACGGAATAGAGGGTGACGCGGGCGTCACGTAGGGCGTTGACGCATTGCTGGACGGCGTTCTCGACGCGGTTGGCGGAGTCGACGGGCTGGTTGGCGAAGTTGAGGGCGGGGAAGCCGCGGCCGATCCAGATCATGTTCTTGTGGCCGGGGTGTCCGATGGTGGCCTGGGCGACGCGCATGAGGGTGCTGAAGGCGGTGGAGAAGCGCTCGGCGAGCCAGCCGCCCTGATGGGCCTGCCAGGGGTAGGCGACGAAGTGGTGGTCGAGAGCCGCGATGACGGCTTGCTTGTTCTGGGTGTAGTCCTGCAGGACGGTGAAGTTCTGGAGGTTGACGGCGAGCAGCATGGTGGGGGTGGAGAGCTTGTCGGGCTGCTTTTCCAGGAATTTCTTGAGCGAGTAGCGGGCGAAGGCCATGTCCTCGAAGCGGGTGTTGAACTCATCGAGCAGGATGATGTTGACGGGGGCGCGGGGGGCGAGACGATCAAGCTCGGCGGTGGAGTTGATGCTGATGTCGGGGGAGATAGCGTGGGCTCCGGTGGACTCGAAGTTGAGGATGGACTGGGCCTCGGCGGCTTCGATGACGTTGAAGTCTTCTTTCTTGAGGTCAGTGACGACGTTGCCTTTGGCATCGGTAACGACTACGTCGAGGACGACGATGCGTGAGGTGCGCTGGATGGTGAAGGTGCCGTTGGGATTGGCGGTAGGTTGGTTGATGTTGGGTGGAGGAGTCTGATTCGGAGGTGGGGTCGTGGCAGGTGTTTGGG
>JANYER010000398.1 GCA_025359825.1 Granulicella sp. | reverse complement strand
ATGAAAGACCTGGGTTTGCCAAGTTGGACTTCTGATAGCGACCGAATTCAGGAGAGAATCAAATGCCCATTGGTTTGCAGACTACGCAATTGTTGAGTTAGTCCCAATATCAGAATTTAGGATATTCGGCTCTCGTCTTTCGTCAAATTTATCAGGCGTGTAGAAATTGAATGAATGGCACTTAGGAACATGTTGAAGAAGTAACTCGCATTGATTTGAGAAAACGACGACGCACAAAAATGTCCCAGGCTATCGAAAGCCAGTTCATGAGATGCAGGGACCCAATCTAAAGTTCAAAACAACCCGATTATAAGCTAAGCGAGTTCTTAGACGATAGCATAGTTTATCCGTCAGATAGTTGACGACATTAAAAGTAGCACGGCAGGCAGGCTATCGGAGGTAAATTCCGAGCTCGTTGGCGGCGTTGCGGAGTGGAGTAAGGAATCGACTCTGCATCTCCAGCACGGAGAGGCGGGGGGCATTGCCGCTCAGGTTGATGGTGGCGACGACCCGTCCGGAAGGGGCGTAGACGGGCACGGCGAGAGAACGAAGGCCGACCTCCAGTTCCTGATCGACGAGGGCGTAGCCGTTGCGACGGACGTTGCGGAGGGCGAGACGAAGCTTGTCGATGGAGTTGACGGTGCGGGTAGTGAGGGGGATGAGGTTGACGCGGGCGAGGTACTGCTCCAACTGCTCGGCAGGGAGGTAGGCGAGCAGGACGCGACCCATGCTGGTGCAGTAGGCGGGGAGGCGGCTGCCGATGTGGAGGTCTACCGCCATGACACGGGTGACGGTGGTGCGGGCGACGTAGACGATGTCGTCTCCATCCAGAGTTGCGACGGAGAAGGATTCGCGGTGGGCGGCGGACATGCGTTCCAGGATAGGCTGGGCGGCGGTGGAGAGAGTGTTGGATGCGGTGTAGGTGTGGGAGAGGGTCAACATGCGCGGGCGGAGAGAGTAGCGAGAACCGTCCTCGGCACCGGCGAAGCCGAGCTTGGTGAGGGTGTAGAGGCAGCGGCGGACGGCGGCGCGGGAGAGGCCGGTGCGGATGCTGAGCTGCGAGATAGTCATCTGCGGGGATTGCTGGGTGAAGGCCTGGATGACGATAAGGCCGCGAGCGAGCGAGGTCATGAAGTTGGGATCGCCGGCGTAGATATCGAGTGAAGAGGCAGGGGTGGGCTTGGCGGCGGCCGCGGTACTGGGAGCCGAGGGTACGGCCGACATGGTTGTGGGAGCCGGTGGGGTCGCCGGATTGACCGCAGAGGACGCTGGGGCGGCAGAGGTTGCGAGTGGGCGGGTGGTGGTTGAAGCGGAGGTGGGGGTGCGGCGCAGGGGAAGGCTCATTGCAGGAGTCCTTTTCTAGGCGGCTGGCGCAGGGGTCAAGCGGGGCGATGTGCGATAGCCGGACTATATCTACGGTAAACGCACGGACGGGTCTGTGGCAAGCATTGGCTCAAACTTCTGTTGACGATTCACAGGTTGTTCCCGATGGGGCGAATGCGCGGGCTCTAAACTAGTGGCATGGACCGCTGTGCGGTCTGCACAAGGAGAAGGAACGCATATGCCGACAGCAACAAATACTGTAGCCACCGGAGCTCTTGAAAACCGTTCGGCCTGGAAGGCCTTGCAAGGACATTTTAAGCAGGTTGGGGGGAAGCATCTGCGGGAGTTGTTCGCGGATGACCCAGGTCGTGGCGAGCGTTATACGGCGGAGGCGGAGGGAATCTTTCTCGACTACTCAAAGAACCGGGTGACGGATGAGACGCTGCAGTTGCTGGTAGAGCTGGCGAAGGAGTGTGGGCTCGCGGCGAAGATTGAGGCGATGTTTACCGGCGAGAAGATCAACATTACGGAGAACCGCGCGGTGCTGCACGTTGCGCTGCGGGCGCCGAAGAGTGAATCGATCGTGGTGGATGGTGAAGATGTAGTGCCGGCGGTTCATGCAGTGCTGGACAAGATGTCCGGCTTTGCGGAGCGGGTGCGGAGTGGCGCGTGGAAGGGCTTCACCGGTAAGAAGATCAAGAACGTGGTGAACATCGGTATCGGTGGATCGGACCTGGGTCCGGTGATGGCGTATGAGGCGTTGAAGCACTACAGCCAGCGGGACCTGGTGTTCCGGTTTGTATCGAATGTGGATGGAAGCGACTTTGTCGAGGCAGTGCATGATCTGAATGCGGACGAGACGTTGTTCCTGGTGGCTTCGAAGACGTTTACGACACTGGAGACGATGACAAATGCGCACTCGGCACGGGAGTGGCTGCTGGCTTCATTGAAGGATGAGGCTTCGGTAGCGAAGCACTTTGTGGCGATCTCGACGAATGCGAAGGAGGTTGGGAAGTTCGGGATTGATACGGAGAACATGTTCGGCTTCTGGGACTGGGTCGGCGGGCGCTACTCGATGGATTCGGCGATTGGTTTGTCGACGATGCTGGCGATTGGGCCGGACAACTTCCGGGCGATGCTGGCTGGTTTCCATGCGATGGATGTGCACTTCCGGACGACGCCGTTTGAGAAAAATCTGCCGGTGCTGATGGGGTTGATTTCGGTCTGGTACACGGACTTCTTCGATGCGCAGACGGTAGCGGTGCTGCCGTATGAGCAGTATCTGAAGCGCTTTCCGGCGTACCTGCAGCAGTTGACGATGGAGTCGAACGGCAAGCATGTGACGCTCGATGGCAGCCAGGTGACGTATGAGACCGGACCTGTGTACTGGGGTGAGCCGGGGACGAACGGGCAGCACTCGTTCTATCAACTGATTCATCAAGGGACGCGGCTGATTCCGTGTGACTTTATCGGGTTCTACAAGACGCTGAATCCGCTGGGCCGGCACCATGACATGCTGATGGCGAACGTGTTTGCGCAGGCTGAGGCGTTGGCGTTTGGCAAGACTGCGGACGAGGTGAAGGCTGAAGGTGTTGCCGAGGCGCTGGTGCCGCATAAGGTGTTCGAAGGGAACCGTCCTTCGAATGTCATCCTGGCCGAAAAGATCACGCCGGAGGTTTTGGGCAAGCTGGTGGCTCTGTATGAGCATGTGGTGTTTACGCAGGGAGCGATCTGGAATATTGACTCGTTCGATCAGTGGGGCGTGGAGCTGGGCAAGGTGCTGGCTACGCGGATCCTGGGCGAGCTGGAGAGTGCTGCGGAGCCGGCTGCGGGGCATGACACTTCTACGAATCATCTTATTGAAATCTACCGGAAGAATAAATAAGAATTTCGCTGACTGAACTAGCCTGTCCCTTGAACCATCGGGGCAGGCTTTCCATTTGTGGAAGCGTTCGCTTCGCGAATGGGGCACCCGGCTTTAGCGAAGGGCGGATCGCCCGACACTGGAGATTGTGATTTATTTCAGGCCTGGGCCACCCGCCGTCCTGTATTTCGGATCGCTACATCTACTATGTCTTCGGGCTTTGGCGCTCCCGGAAGGTGGGCGGTGTATTCCAATATCAGGCTCCCGATTGCGCTCTTTATCGCCACGAATATGGTATGCATTTGGTCATGCGTCAGAGAGATTTTTGCATCTGCTTGGCATAAGCCATTAAATACCTTGAGCTTAGCGTGATTAGCCGCCCCCAATACACCGCCTTTATGCACAATACTTATCCGAAGAACCCGTAGATCGCCGAATGCATTGATTCTTACCTCATCCAGTTTTACACCCCTAATCTTGGCGATCTGCGGGCGGATTTTTTCGTCCCAGTACGCGAAGATAAACACAATGATGGCCCAGCACACTTGCTGTTCGTTGAACCCGGCTTCCGAGTTGGCCGTGATAAATTCGTCAGCGCGAATGGTTCGTTGATGTATTACGTCAGAACGGGTGGGGTCTTCCAAGCTGGCCCGCATCACAATTGTCTTGCCATTCTCTATACGCCCTGACATGGGGCGCGACACACGAGCGACCTGACGTTCAATACGAACTTTGTTACCGTGGAAGCTGGAAAGGCAATCACAATAGACCCCTATTTGACGGTTCACAAAATCGATAAATCCTCGAAGGACTTCTAATTCCGCCGAGACTTTTGTTATGTCCATACGGTCTATATACCACTATGCGTGCAGTATGGATGGACTCAGTGCTGCCTACCGCAACTGCCGTTCATTAAGGCTTCGCCTCAGGCAACTGCCGGTCTACCCTGTGCCATTCCAGCTCCACCTGTGACAAGTAGACTGCTGGGTCTAAATCCTTGGGTATAGGCCACCCGGTCTTGTGCTGAAGCCAAGTAAAGTTGTTAAGTATCCAGCGGCCATTACCATCACGGTATTCGCCAAGCCGCTCCCTTATCTCAGTCTCAATCGCCGCTGGAAACTGATCTTTGAGAGCAGCGCGAGACTGACAGACGTGGCAATACCCTTTTCCGATTGGCTGGCCGACAAGTTCCGGTTCATCAGGAGCCTCGGTGATGATGGAATTGCGATTGCAACGACATTCCTCAAACGCCATCTCCAGCAGTGTGTTGCGAAGAATAGAGAGTTTTCGTTTGCTCCACACTGCGTTTTTTACTAAAGATGCGATGATCAAACCTGGCACTAGAAATGAGACGCCCCACCAGATGTCTGCATTCAGTATGGCGAAAGAAGCTGTAAATAGCAGAGTCGCGCCGGCAATGAAGAGGTATTCCTGACAGGTGCTCCCATCAGGTTGCAGCCAGAGCGACTGCACCCGCGACGTTAAGCGCGCTACCGCTCCTTTTCTGTCTTCGGAGTTCAACTGATGCCTCCATTGATACGTTCTGCATGGTGTCCCATCATGGCCGCTTTATCGCGATGAATGGGGTGGATGGATGGGAACCGCCAGGGTTGCAAGAACAGACTCGGGATCGGGGCGTACGCGGAAGTCGGCGTGGGCTTCGCTGAAGGCGATGGTGTTGTCCTGGCAGATGACGAAGACGGCGGGTAGGGGCAGCGTCCAACTGGCTTCGGTGGCGTTGTGGTAGCTGAGGCCGGCGTTGTTGAAAGGGATGTTGATGAGGATGGACTGGAAGTAAGCGCGGTGCGCCGGGGGGATGGTGTAGGCGATGCCGAACTGGGCGGCGAGCTGGGCGCCGGGGTCTGCGAGCAGCGGGAAGGGGAGAGCGTGCTGCTGGAGGGTGAAGTCGTTCTGGCGGGTGGTCTGGGGGGAGATGGCGACGAAGAGCGCACCGCGGCGACGGACTTCGGGCTGGAGTTCGCGCCAGGACTCGAGCTCGGTGATGCAGTAGGGACACCAGCGGCCACGGAAGAAGTTGATGACGAGCGGGCCCAGGGCCAGGAGGTCAGTGGAGTGCACGGGCTTGCGGGTGCGGGCGTCCTCGAGGGTGAAGGATGGGGCCTGTGCGCCTACCGGGAGGATGCGGTCTTCGATGCCGGTGTTGAAGAGGTCGGCGGTGGCTTGCTCGGAGATGGCGAGACGCTCAGGCTGGACGAGGGCCCGGGTGTTCTGGGTGATGCGATCGAGCTGGTCCTGGAGGGAGATGGGTGGCATAAGACTCAGCTCTATTGTACGAGGGTGGCTGGCTTGATTTGTCTGGGTACGGAAATGCTGTAGGCGATACTGGAGTGCGTTAGTCTGCTAGGGCGTGAGGAGATTCGAACGATGGTTGAGATGTCGATGATTGCGAAGGTGGTGGAGGAGCAGAAGGAGCTGTATCTGCTGGCGGAGATGGGGAACCGGCATGGGCTAGTGGCGGGCGCGACGGGTACCGGCAAAACGGTGACGTTGCAGGTGATGGCGGAGGCGTTCAGCGCGATTGGGGTGCCGGTGTTTGCTGCGGATGTGAAGGGCGACCTCTCGGGGATCAGCCAGCCGGGGAAGAGCTCGCCGAAGTTCGATGACCGGGTGAAGACGCTGGGGTTGGAGCCGGTGACGTTTGCGGGGTGCCCGGTGGTGTTCTGGGATGTGTTTGGCAAGCAGGGGCATCCGGTGCGGGCGACGGTGAGCGAGATGGGGCCGTTGCTGCTGAGCCGCATCCTGAACCTGAACGATACGCAGACAGGTGTGCTGACGCTGGTCTTCAAGATTGCGGACGACCATGGGCTGCTGCTACTGGATATGAAGGACCTGCAGGCGATGCTGCAGCATGTGGCGGAGGCGGCGAAGGAGTATCAGACAGAGTATGGCAACATCTCCGCTGCGAGTGTGGGAGCGATTCAACGGGGGCTGGTGTCGCTGGGCCAGCAGGGTGGGGACTGCTTCTTTGGTGAGCCTGCACTGAATATTGAAGACCTGCTGCAGGTGGATTCGAATGGTAAGGGTGTCGTGAATATTCTGGCGGCGGATGAGTTGATGCGGTCGCCGCAGCTGTATGCGACGTTTTTACTTTGGCTGATGAGTGAGCTATTCGAAAAGCTGCCCGAGGTCGGGGATGCGGATAAACCGAAGTTGGTGTTCTTCTTCGATGAGGCGCACCTGCTATTCAACGATCTGCCTTCGGTGCTGCAGGGAAGGATTGAGCAGGTGATTCGGCTGATCCGGTCGAAGGGGGTTGGGGTATTCTTCGTGACGCAGAACCCAATTGATATTCCGGATGTGATTTTGGGGCAGTTGGGGAACCGGGTGCAGCATGCGCTGCGAGCCTTCTCTCCGCGCGATCAGAAGGCGGTGAAGGCAGCGGCGCAGACCTTCCGGGCGAATCCGAAGCTGGATGTGGAGGCAGTGATCACGCAGATGGGCGTGGGCGAAGGGCTGGTTTCGTTTCTGGATGAGAAGGGAATTCCGGGGGTGGTGGAGCGGGCGATGATCTGTCCGCCGCATAGCCAGATCGGGCCGATTACTCCGGAGCAGCGAGCGGCGATTGTGAAGAGCTCGGTGCTGGCCGGAGTCTATGAGACGGCGGTGGATCGGGAGTCGGCGTATGAGAAGTTGAAGGGCAAGGTGGTGGCTTCTGCTGGTGCAGGCGATACGGCTGGAGCTGCTGCGCCTGCTGCTGGTTCAGGTTGGTTGGGAACGCTGGAGGCGGGCGCGACTGCGATTGGTGGTGCGCTGGGCGGGAGTGGAAATCGTAGGGGCGACACGGTGGTGCAGGCGATGGTAAAGAGCGCTGCTCGTTCGATGGGCAGCACGGTGGGCCGGCAGATTATTCGTGGTGTGCTGGGATCGTTGTTCGGTGGGAGTAAGAAGTAGTGTTTTGCAAAGATGCCCCACTCACACATTGATATTGTGTGGGTGGGGCATTCGATTTTTGCGGTGATACCTGGTTTACGCTGTGGCGATCTTGAGGGTGATGCCGATGTCGGCGAGTGGTGTTGGGGTGGATGGCATCGTGATCTTGAGGCCTGCGGACTCCTGCGTGAACTTCAGGCTTTCGCTGTGGCCCAGGATGGAGACGCCGGTGACTTTGGGTGGATTTTGCGGGCTGGCGGTGCCGAGGGACTCGATGATTGCCGGGCCTTTGGGCCAGCCCTGTACGAAGGCGTAGAGGGTGGAGCCTTTGGTGGTGAAGCGGACGTCGGTGGCGGTGAGGTCCGGCTTCTTACCTTCGTTGGGGTCGAACTCTTTGCCATTGGCTTTGACGACGACCTTGGTGGAGGGCCCTTCGCCGAAGATCTTCCAGGGTCGGGTGGCGTAGATACCTTCGCTGTTGATGGCCATCCAGGCGGTGATGCCGTCGAGGGTGACGCGCTCGGCGTAGTCGAGTTCGCCGGAGTTGGGCAGAGGGAAGTTGAGTAGCAGGTTGCCATTTTTGCTGACGATATCGACGAGCAGGTCGATGACTTTTTTTGGCGACTTGTAGGCTACGCCGCGCTTGTAATGCCAGTCGCCGATGCAGGTATCGGTCTGCCAGGGGCTGGGGGAGATTGCGTCGAGGACGCCGCGCTCGCGGTCGAGGGCGCAGGTGCCGATGGCGCACTGGTCGGCTGTTTTCGAGAAGTAGAGAGACTCGACCTTGCCGTTGTGTTTGGCGGCGCTGACGTTGTAGACCTCGGCGACGGTGGAGTAGCCGTACTCATCGAAGGGGATGCCGCCGTCGGTATAGAGCAGGTCCGGGGTGTGCTGATCGATTAGGTCCTTGATGCGATTGAAGTATTGCTGCTTCCACTTGGCGGGGGCGTTGCGACCCATGGCCTGGGTGGTCTTGGCGTAGTCGGCGGGTTGGCCGGTGTAGTCGTGATAGAGGTCGGCGTAGGCGGGGTCGGAGCCGTCGTAGGGGACGCCTGCGAGGGGGCCGGTGGTGTCGGAGAGGTGGGAGGGGGCGAGCCAGGCGTAGGAGTTCGAGAGGTGTTCGGAGACTCCGAAGCGGAGGCCACGTTTGCGTGCTGCGGCGGCGTAGAGGCCTACGATGTCACGTTTGGGTCCGATGGCTGCAGCGTTCCAGCGGGGCTGGAATTTGGAGTTCCACATATCGAAGTTGTCGTGGTGGACGCCCATGGAGAAGAAGTATTTTGCGCCGGCTTTGGCGTAAAGATCCATGAGGTGTTCTGGGTCCCAGCGGGCGGCTTTGAATTGCGGGACCAAATCTTTGAAGCCGACTTTGGAGGGGTGGCCGTAGGTCTCGACGTGGTAGTTGTACTGGCTGGAGCCCTGCATGTACATGTTGCGGGCGTACCAGTCGCCGTACTCGACTGAGGACTGCGGGCCCCAGTGGGACCAGATGCCGAACTTTGCATCGGTAAACCAGGCGGGGAAGCGATAGGCTTGGAGGGACTGGGCTGTGCCTTGAAAGGGGCCGGCGGTGAGGGGAAGATTTGGGCTCTGTGCGGAGGAGGGGCGGAGTGCGAGAGCTGGGGCTGCCGCGGCGATAAGTTTGAGTGCTTCACGACGGTTCAAGGTCATGCTGGAGTGTCCTTTCACTTCGGTTGTCATGATACCCCCTCCCCTCCCCCTATTTGCGTCAAAGTCTTCGAAGCAAAGATCTTAGGGTTGGACTTGCAAGCGCCGAGGGTGACTTGCTACAGGGCGTTCTTCGAGGCCAGTGGGTGGAGCAGGGCACTTCTGATGGGGTGAAATGTCAAGTGCCGTGGGTTGTGGAAGACCGCGGCCAGAGCGCGTGTTTTATTTGGTGCCTGCAACCTCGGACCAGTACTCGTGCTGTCCGGCGTAGGCGCGGCCATCAGGCATGTTGGCGAGGACGGTGCGACGCATCTCGTGGATATCGAAGGCGCCTTCCTTCTGGTAGACGACCTTGCCGTCAGGAAGGATGACCATGGTGTAGGAGGTGTTGGGTTTCCAGGTGGCTCCGGCTGCTTCCTGAATGGACTTCAGATTTTTTGTGTCGACCTGGTAGTTGGGGTTGGAGGCGTACTCGTCCTGAAGGGTCTTGAGGACGGCTTCTTTTTTGGCTGGGTCGTCGGTGGAGATTGCGACGAAGTTGAAGTCGCGCAGACGATACATGCGGTAGGTGGTCTCGATGTCGTGGAAGGTGGGGGCGCAGTTCTTGCAGGCGGTGGTCCAGAAGTGGACGACGGTGATCTTGCTGGTGCCGTTGGCGCGTAGCTTCTTGAGGTCGGTGGTGGTGGCTGTTTCTAGGGAGACGGGCTCGGCTTTGATCTTCTCCCACTCGGCCTGAACGTCGCCGGCTTTGGAGAGCCACTTGGTGCTGCAACCGAAGGCTGGGGTGTGGGCGACTGGAACCTCGGTGCCGCCGAGCAGAGCGTCGAGGGCGTTACGGGCGTCGTTGGATTTGACGAGGGCCCTGGTCTGGTTATCGTCGATGCGGCCTTCGTAGCGGAGCTTGCGGTCCTGATCGAAGAGGAAGATGTGAGGGGTGGCACTAGCGCCGAATTTTGTGGCGAGGCCCTGGGTCTCGCCGTCGTAGAGGAAGGGCCAGTCCATGTGCCGATTGGCGGCGCGGAGCTTCATGTCGGCGAAGGAGTCGGTGAGGTCGGTGTAGCCAAGCTCGTTGAGGCGGACGGCGGAGGGGTTATTGGGATTGATGGCGATGAGTTGGACGCCCTTGCCCTTGTAGTCGTCGTAGATGGCGCGGATGCGGGACTCGTAGTTTTCAGAGACGGGGCAGTGGTCGGACTCGAAGACGATGGCGAGGACTTTGGCGTTGGCGTAGTCGGCGAGGGTGTGGGTCTTGTCGTCGATGCCCATGAGGGAGAAGGCGGGTGCGGGCGATCCGGTGGGAAGGATGGGGTGGGAGAGGTCGGGCTGGATGGTGCGACGGGACTGGCCCTGCGGGGTTCCGCTGCCTGCGCCGGTTTGTGCACCGGAGTAGGTGGGAGGAATCGTTTGCTGCGCGGAGAGAGTTTTTGGCTGAAGCGAGAGTACAAAGATGGCGAGTGGGAGGAGGCGTAGTGCGTTGCGGCTGGGTGGGGTCATATAGTTTCCTCGCGCTGAAGACATACAAATTGGGGGCCACCGAAAACTAGTCTCTTTGGTTTTGCGGTGTCAAGGTATGGAGGTGATGCTGTGCGATCGCTACTGTGCCCAGTAGGCGTTGGAGCCTTGATGGTCTTTGTCTTCGGGGAGATTCGCTAGGATGGCGCGGCGGAGCTTCATCATGTCGAGCGCACCGACCTCCTGATAGAGGATGTCGCCGTTGGGGGCGATGAGGACGGTGAAGGGGACGCCTGCGCCCATGTTGGGGTCGAAGGCGGCCTGCAGGGCGTAGGTGTCGGTGGTGGCGAAGAGGAGGTTGGTGGTGGGTGAGGCGTGCATCTTTTGGAGGAACTTGAGGACGTCGGCTTGCTCGGCCGGCTCGTTGGAAGACACGGTGGTGAGCTGCAGGCCGCGGCTGCGATACATGCGAGCGGTGGCGACGATTTCGGGGAACTCGCTGACGCAAGGGCCGCACCAGGTGGCGTAGAAGTTGACGAGCAGCATCTTGCCTGCGTCGTTGGCGCGGAGCTTCTTGAGTTCCTCGACTCCGGCGAGGGTGATGGTGACGGGCTCGGCTTCCTGCTTGCTCTTTTCGAGTTTGGTCGCGGCTACTGTTGCGTTGGAGTGGAGGGTGCAGCAGGTGGGCGGGATGGATGCGGTTGCTACCGGAGTGCCGGTGAGCAGCGCATCGATGGCGTCTTTGACGTAGGAGGTCTTTACCTGCGATTGGTTGAAGCTGTCGTCGATACGTCCCTGATAGCGGAGCTTGCGGGTTTGATCGAAGACGAAGATTTGGGGTGCGAGGGTTACGCCGTAGAGGTGAGCGGTGGCCTGGGTGTCTCCATCGTAGAGGTAAGGGAAGGTGAGGTGTTGGGAGGCGGCGCGCTCTTTGATGTCGGCGAGGCTGTCGCCTACGTCGGTGTAGGCGAGGTCTTCGGTGGGGACTGCGGCGGGGTTATCGGCCGCGATGGCGATGAGGGCGACACCTTTGTTGCGGTAGTCGTCCGCTAATTTTTGAAGGCGAGCTTCGTAGAGCTGCGATTCGGTGCAGTGATTGCAAAGGAAGGCGATGGCGAGGACTTTGGCGGAGGCGTAGTCGGTGAGCTTATGGATTTTGCCGTCGACGCCAGGCAGGGCGAAGTTAGGAGCGGATGCATCCGGAGAGAGTGTTGTTTGCGCAAAGGCGTGCGAGACGAGGAGGATCGAGAGCCAGATCGCGCGGGCTGCGGTCGATGATTTCGTAGCGCGAGGGCTGACGAGATTCATGGGTGCACTCTTTGTCCGGTGGTTGCTGCGAGCTACGCCTGTGCCTGGGATGAGTTCAGACGTAGCTCGCTGATTGGGTTGCGCGAGTTGCGATGAATCGGAGCTACATGCTGCCGGTCATGACCATGTTGGGATCGTGGCAGACGACTGGCTCTGCGGGTTTGATGGTGCTGGCTTTGATGACAGGCGAGCTGTTCGGCGTGGCCGTCTCTGCCTTGCTGGCGCTGTTGAACTGCTTGAGCAGCATGGTGAGGCGAGCGAAGGCTTCATCCCGCGCCTTCTTATTCGCGGCTGCCATGGCGGGGGTGGTGCTGGCGGGTGGGGCTGGGTCTTCGCCAGCGCGCATGAAGCCGTGGCCTGCCCCTTCGTAGGTGACGGGTTCGAACTTCTTACCGGCGGTCTTCATGGCTTCGATGGTGCCGGGGACGGTGGCGCCGATGCGGGCGTCGTTGCCGGCGTAGAAGCCGAAGATGGGAGCGGTGATGTTTTTGAGGTCAGCGTCCGGCGGCGGCGGGCCGTAGAAGACGAACGCGGCGGTGAGGTCGTTGCGCTTGGTGGCGAAGAGGAAGGATTTACCCCCGCCCCAGCAGTAGCCGGTGACGAAGAGCTTGCCATTCGCTGAGGGAATGGTCTTGGAGTAGGCGGCTACGGCGCTGAGATCCGCGTTGACGCCATCGGGTGTGAGGGTAGAGATGGCTTTGGTGGTGGCCTCCATCGAGGGGAAGGCGTCGGAGCCGCCGCCGTTTGGGCCTGCGCCGGAGAGGAGATCGGGGGCGATGACGATGTAGCCTGCGGCGGCGATCTCATCGGCCATTTCTTTGGCCCAATCGGAGAGGCCGAAGATCTCGTGGATGAGGATGACGACGGGAGCCTTGGCTTTGACCTCAGGGTAGACGACGTAGGAGTTCACGGTGTGGCCGTCGTGCTGAATGGGAACCCACTCGCGGTGGCGAGGTGATTTTTCCAGGTTGGCCTTCGCCCAGTCCTGTGCGAGCAGATGCGGGGCGAAGAGTGATGGGGCTATGGAGACGATTGCGAGGAGGACCAGAGATTTGAGGGGCGAGCGCATGGAGTGAGTGTATGCTGCGTCACACTGGGGTGACAAGGAACTACGGTAAATTTGCGGGGAGGCCGACGAGGGTCGACGCTCCCTGCAAATCCATGCGATCTGAACGACCGAATCTAAAGTACGGGTGCCAAGCTAGAAGACTTTAAGAAGGAGCAGGATGAGAACGATGGTGAGGATGAGGCTGATACCGCCGCCGCCGTAGTATCCGGCACCTGGGCCCATGCGGTAGCCGCCGAAACCAAAGACAAGAATAAGAATGACCAAAAGGATAAGCATTATTGTTTCTCCGTGAAGAAATCTGATCATCTGCGTGCGGTGATTTTCACCACATAAAATCTAGGATGCAAATTGACGAAAAAGGCTGTGTGGCGGATTGGGTGGGAAGGTTTTATTTTGCATTGGATTCGGTTTTCTGGATGGCAGTGACAGGAGGGCAGCATGGGGTTTCAATTGCGCGTGGCGATGCCGCAGGATGTCGGTACGATTGCAGCGCTTATCGGGGTTTCGGTGCGGATGCTACAGGCCGGAGATTATTCGGCCAGCGAAATTGAGGGTGCCTTGTCGACGGTGTTCACGATTGACAGCCAGTTGATTGCGGATGCTACCTACTTTGTTGCGGAGACGGAGGCGGGCGAGCTGGCCGGGTGCGGCGGGTGGAGCTTTCGTGAGACGTTGTATGGCGGTGACGCACAGGTGGAGAAGATTGAGCCGGAGCGGTTGGACCCCAAGGTAGATGCAGCGAAGGTGCGGGCGATCTTTGTGGCGCCGAAGTTTGCGCGGATGGGGCTGGGGAGTTTGATTCTGCGGGCGGCTGAGGAGGCTGCTGTTGCTGCGGGGTTTCGGCGGTTTGAGATGGGGAGTACATTGACGGGCTATGCGCTGTATCTGCGCACAGGGTACGTCGAGGTGGGTCGAGTGACGGTGCCGGGGGGTGGGGGCGAGACGAGTGAGGTGGTGCGGATGATGAACGAGAGTGCGGCGTGTGACAGCCGAGATGGTCAGGGCTTGCTATGGCCGTCGCAGTGGAGAACGCCGAGGTAGGCGCTCCACGGGCCTACGGCCTCGCGATACTGGTGGGCGAGGATGCGAGTGAGTTGATGGAGATGGGTGAGGTCATGCGTGGCCCAGGTGGCGAGCAGTTGCGATAATGTGACGGGGCCGAAGGCTGGATGCTGACCACGGCGTTGGAGGTCGTGCGGGGTCAGGTTGAGGGCTTGCAGCTCTGCAAGATTATGGGTGCGGAGGTGGGTGAATTCTTCGAGAAGCTGGGGCAGGGTTTGGCGTTGGGC
>JANYER010000365.1 GCA_025359825.1 Granulicella sp. | reverse complement strand
GACGACGCTGTACAACGATGACCTGGCACCGACACGGCCAGAACAACGGACCTGGGGCACCTACAACTACATCGCACTGTGGTTCTCCATGTCGATGGAGGTCACGACGTACATGCTGGCGTCGAGCCTGATAGCCGGGGGGATGAACTGGAAGCAGGCCGTCGGCACTATCCTGCTCGGCAATCTGATCGTCCTTATACCCATGCTGCTGAATGCACATGCTGGGGCAAAATATGGCATTCCCTTTCCCGTCCTGGTGCGGGCGAGCTTTGGATTACGTGGCGCAAACGTGCCGGCACTGTTGCGCGCAGTCGTCGCCTGCGGTTGGTTTGGCATTCAGTCATGGATCGGCGGCCAATCCATCGCCGCCATGCTACATGTACTTTGGCCAGTTACAACTTCTATACCGTGGGTACTATGGGCATGCTTCCTCGGCTTCTGGCTGCTGAATATGGTCGTGGTATGGCGCGGGGTCGAGTCGATCCGCTTCCTGCAAAGCTTTTCAGCGCCCTTCCTGCTAACAATGTCGCTTGTACTTCTCGCCTTCATGGTGCACAAAGCTGGCGGCTTTGGTCCAATGCTCAGCGCGCCCAGCAAGTTTCAGACGACGGGCGCGTTTCTGCATTTCTTCTTTCCTATGTTGACCGCGATGGTCGGATACTGGGCGACGCTCTCGTTGAACATTCCGGACTTTACCCGCTACGCTAAGTCGCAGGAGTCACAGATCGTTGGGCAGGCGTTTGGACTGCCCGTAGCAATGGCGCTGTACTCCTTCATCGGCATCGCATGTACCTCAGCCTCCACGGTTGTCTTTGGCGAACCAATCTGGAGCCCTATTACCTTGCTGGGCCGCTTTCATCAACCCCTTGTCGCATTTCTCGCACTCATCAGTATCCTGGTTGCGACCTTGAATGTGAACATCGGCGCGAACGTCGTCTCCCCGTCCAACGACTTCTCCAACCTCGCGCCCCGCTACATCAGCTTCCGCACCGGCGGAATGATTACCGGCTTCCTTGGACTGGCGATGATGCCGTGGAAGCTGATGGAAAGCTTCGGCAGTTATATCTTTGGTTGGCTGATCGGCTACTCCGGCCTGCTCGGACCCGTAGCTGGCATCATGGTCGTAGACTACTTCTTCCTACGTCGCAAGCGCCTTCAGGTCGACGCTCTGTACCATCGCGGCGGCCCTTATGAGTACTCCGGCGGCATCAACATCCGAGCCATGGTCGCTCTGGTCGCCGGAGTCGTCGTCGCGCTGATTGGCCTGTTCGTGCCGTCGCTAAAATGGCTCTATGACTACGCCTGGTTTATCGGGTTTGGAACTTCAGCAGTGGTGTATTTAGGGGCAATGCGAGGGCAGGTAAAGCCGGATAAATCTGCTGCATAGACAAGCAATTACACCTTTTTTATTGACGCACCCCATGATTCCCGGTAGGTTTTATCTATGAAGAACAGCTTCACCCCGAATTGTATGTGTCGCATGTGTTGTTGCGACGCTGCGTCTGCGTGGGTGTAGTTCTTCTTCTGATGTGCTGGCATTGAGCTAGCTCCCAAAAAGTTTAGAACTCTAGCAACCCACGTATCGCCTTCATTGGCCACGTGGGTTTTGTGTTTTGATTTGAGAAAAATTACAGCGATGAGCTTTTACTTCGAATTCGATAGACCGACTCGACCGACTGGATTCGCGGCGCCCTGCCGCTGTTGTTGTCGCTAAGCTGACCCGCCCCCGCACTGCTTTATCCCTTCTATTTCATTTGAAGTCGGATACGTTTCGTTTCCAGATCCATCTCTTTCGTTTCCTCGGAGTTCACTATGTCGTCCTTTGCAATGACTTTGCGTACTGCTGTCTTTTGCATTTTGTTGGTAGGTTTAGCAGCGCTACAAGCGCAGGTTGTGGGAGGCTCCATCAGCGGCACTGTAACCGATGCGACCGGCGCTCGAGTAGGCGGTGCTGCAGTCCGTGTCGTCAATGCGGAGACGGGGACAGAGCGGCGTCTGGTTACGGACAAGGACGGACGGTATGCAGCGCCTTCGATCTCAGTAGGCATCTATGGGGTGACCGCGACAGGTGCGGGCTTTGGGACAGTAGAACGAAAGGCGATCAATGTAACGGTTGGGCAGAGTGCACAGGTGGATGTGGTTTTGCTGGTTGCAGGAGTAGCGCAGGATGTCGTCGTGGAGGCCGCGGGTGAGGTCGTCAACACATCGACGCAGCAGACCTCCGGCCTGGTGAATGAGCGACAGGTAAAGGAGCTGCCGCTCAACGGGCGCAGCTACGACCAGCTAATCACCTTGAACCCCGCCACAGTCAACTCGACCGGCCAGCGGTCCGGTGGTATCGGCACCTCGAACTCATCCGTAGGCAATATGTTTGCGATCTCCGGTCGGCGTCCGCAGGACAACCTCTTTCTGCTGAATGGCATTGAGTACACCGGCGCATCGCTGATCAACGTGACGCCCGGCGGAACGAGCGGCCAGTTGCTGGGAGTCGATGCGGTGCGAGAGTTCAACGTGGTGAGCGATAGCTACTCGTCGACCTACGGGAAGCGGCAAGGCGCGCAGATCTCGATCGTGACTGCGAGTGGGACGAACATGCTGCACGGTTCCGCCTATGAGTTTCTGCGCAACTCCGCATTGGACGCGCGTAATTACTTCGACCAGGTGACCGGCGGACGTCGTCTGCCGGAGTTCCAGCGCAACAACTATGGAGCATCGCTGGGTGGCCCACTTCGGAGCAATAAGCTCTTTCTTTTTGGCAACTATGAAGGGTACCGGCAGAACCTCGGCCTGTCCGACGTGACACTTGTACCGGACGCTCAAGTGCGACAAGGTCTCTTCCCGGATTCCACTGGAACCTATAAGCCGGTGACTCTGGGCCCTGGAGTGGCCGCATTGTTCAATCTGTGGCCAGCGCAGAACGGCCCTGAGCTATTGGATGGAAACGGGCACGCTACAGGAATCGCACTGGCCTACTCCAACCCGAAGCAGCGTATCCGGGAAGATTTTGGGACCGTGCGGTTCGACGCGAATGTAAGCGCGAACGATCTGCTCTTCGCCGTGTACACCGTCGACGATTCGACGGCGAATACACCCACCCAGAACCCGCTGGCAGGAATTAACGAGAGTCTCCGCGAGCAAGTGCTGAGCGTGCAGGAGCAGCATGTATTCAGCCCTCGGCTACTGAACACCTTTCGTGCAGGATTCTCGCGAGCCTCGTTCTTCTTCATCGGAACGACAACCCCACTGGGTGGAGCTTCGGTACCAAGCTGGGTGCAGGGCAAGCAGATTGGCGCAATTGTGATTGCAGGATCGACCGCCTCGAACGGTAGCTCACAGATCACCGGTGCAGGTGCCAATGTAGGGTCGAACAACGCGACGACTCGGAATTTGTTCACCTTCGACGACCACGTCTTCTACACCGTGGGACGCCATCAGTTGGAAGCAGGCGGCTGGCTGCAGCGGCTGCAGAGCAACGACAACCTCGCGCAGAACCAGTATGGGCAAGCCTCCTTTACGACACTACAGAGCTTTTTGAGCGGCACCGTCGCTACTTTTTCCGTAGTCCCGGCGCCGACCCAGCTGGGATGGAGATCGTGGATGGGCGCGGCCTACATCGAAGACACCTGGAAGGCGACACCTCGTCTCGAGATACGAGCTGGCCTACGCTTTGAATCGACCAATGGCTTCAACGAGGTCCAGGGTCGGTCGGCCAGCTACGGATTTACCAACGGCGTGATCAACAGCGCGCCGACAGTCGGCAGCTCCGGACTTTCAACCAATAGGGCAAAATTTCTGCCGCAGCCTCGAGTCGGTGTAGCCTGGGACGTCTTTGGCAATGGTCGGACTGCTCTGCGAGCCAGCGCCGGTTTGCACCACTCTCTGCTAGACAATCTCGACTACCGTTTCGACCAAGCCGCACCATTCAACACAACGCTGGCGATCAAGAACGTGGCCGTCTCGAGCCTGAACATCACTCCCGCAACGGTTGCCGGACCGGGAGTGCTCATCTCCCCGTCGAACGTGCAGCCCGACATTGATACGCCCGCAGTAGTGAGCTGGACATTCAAAGTGGAGCAGCAACTGGCGAAGAGCACGTCCCTTACCGTGGCCTACATTGGTTCGCATGGCTATCACCAGATTCTGTCCGGCGATCAGAATGAACCCGCAACGGTTATCTGCCCCAATGTTGCCTGCCCCAGTTCCCTGAGCGCGGGCACCGTGTTCTATCCAAACGTGACCAAGGCAAATCCGCTCGTCGCAAACACGACCTCATGGTTCAGCGCCGGAATGAGCAACTATCACGGGCTGGAACTGGATCTGAAGCGCAGCTTCGCCCATGGGCTTCAGTTCCGCGGAAACTATACCTTCGCAAAAAACCTGGATAACGGTTCGGCGTGGAACACCAGCGTATCGGCCAACACGCCAGCCTTTGTATCTGTCCCCACAATGCTCGCAATCGACTACGGTCGCGCAGCTACGGACATACGCCACATGGGATCAATTAACGGAGTGTACGAGCTACCGTTTGGCCGAAGCAGAGTATTCGCGTCCAGGCTGCAGCCGCTGGCAGAGCGGATCGTCGGCGGATGGAGTGTCAGTGCCATCGGAAATTTTCAATCGGGCTTTCCCTTCTCGCCGCAGCTTGGCTACAACCCGACAGGTTCTGGTGACACCCGCAACCCGGTGCGACCCAACGTAAACCCGAACTTCACCGGCAAGCTCTATCCAAAGACGGTGACACGATGGTTCGACCCAGCGGCCTTCACAGCACCACTTTCCACCGTCGATTCAAAGGGTGCCATCTCGGGCGGTGCCGTAGGAAACCTGGGGCGCGACACCTTGGTGGGGCCCGCGCTGACTGAAGTCGATCTTTCGCTGCTGAAGAACACTCAGTTGGGCGAGCGCCTGCATACACAGTTCCGTGCAGAGTTCTTCAATGTGCTGAACCACACCAATTTTTCGACGCCCAACCCCATTGTCTTCTCTGCGCTGAACGCCGCTACCAGCGCTACAGCGGGCGTGGTTACGGCCACCAGCACGAGTTCTCGTCAGATTCAATTTGGCGTAAAGGTGAGTTTCTAACCGCACAGCCCGGCATGTCGACTACTGGGAAGGACCGCTTTCGAGGAGTTCGAGCAAACCAGCCTCATCGAGGATGGGCACATTGAGAGCGGTCGCCTTATCGAGCTTGGAGCCAGCCTCTTCGCCCGCCACAAGGTAGTTCGTCTTCTTGCTGATAGACCCCGAGACCTTGCCACCGGCAGACTCGATCTTCTCTTTAGCGGTATCGCGCGTGAGGGTAGGCAGCGTGCCAGTGAGCACAAACGTAAGTCCTTCGAGCACCGTACCGCGAACTCGCTTCTCGGCCGTAAAGTTGAGGCCAGCAGCGCGCAGGCGTTCTACGAGCGCGAGGTTCTTCTCGTTGGTGAAGAAGTCGCGAACGGTAGCAGCGACCTTCGGGCCGATATCGTTGACGCGGGTCAGCTCTTCTTCTGAAGCCGCTATCAAAGCGTCCATACTGCCGAACTCTTCGGCTAGCGCCTGCGCCGTGCGCTCTCCAACGTGGCGGATACCAAGACCCAGCAGCACACGGTTGAGCGATGCAGCCTTGCTGCGCTCAATCTCCGCCAGGATAGAGTCAGCAGTCTTCTCCCCGATACGTTCAAGCGTCAGTAGCTGCTCTTTCGTGATCGAGTAGATGTCGGCCACGGAATGGACTAGCGCAGCGCGAGTCGGTAGCTGGGCCTCCGTCTCTTCCTTCTCTTCTGGAGAGATTCCCGACGGTGCCAAAGCAGCGGCCTCCTCTTCAGCGACGGACGACGCTTCTGCACCGGAGACCGTGTGGCCCAGCAGTTGCGCGATGAGCACCTCACCGAGGCCCTCGATGTTCATCACCTTGCGCGAGGCAAAGTGGCGCAGCTCCTCTTCCAGGCGCGCAGGGCAGCTCGCATTGACGCAGCGAAGATCCACCTCACCCTCTTCCCGCACCAGCGCACTCTCGCAGCGCGGACAGCTGTCGGGGAAGACGATCTCCGTCATACCGCGCGGATGGGTTGCGTTCACCACCACTGAGACGATCTTGGGGATGACGTCTCCGCCACGCTCCACCTGCACGAAGTCACCGATCTTCACGCCGAGCCGCGCAATCTCGTCAGGGTTGTGGAGCGTCGCACGTGTGACCGTAGTTCCGCCGATAAACACCGGCGCAAGCTGTGCCACCGGAGTAATCTTGCCCGTGCGTCCAGTCTGAAAGGCGACGCCCAGCAGCTCGGTGACGGCGCCGCGCGCGGGAAACTTATACGCAATCGCCCAGCGCGGAGCCTTCCCCGTAAAGCCGAGCCGGCGCTGCTGTGCGGTCGAGTCCAGCTTGATCACGACGCCGTCAATCTCGTACGGCAATGTGTCGCGGAGAGCGTCGGCCACCGCGATAAAGTCGATGACCTCATTGATCGAGTTCACCGTGCTGGCGTGCGTGTTGACGCGAAAGCCTGCGGTACGCAGCGCGGCAAGCGTTAGCGTGTGCGAAGGCAGCAATGTCGCGCCATCCTGCAGCAAAAAGTAGGCGTAGAGGTCGAGGCGGCGCTGCGCAACTATATTAGGCTCCAGCGTACGGATCGTTCCAGCGGCCGCGTTGCGTGGATTCACTGCAGGCGCAAGTCCCTGGGCAACGCGCTCCTCATTCATCTTGAGGAAGGCGGCCTGTGGCAGCAGAACCTCTCCGCGCACCTCGAACGACTGCGGAAGCTGCGCAGCCTTGAGCTTTTCGGCCGAGATGCTTAACGGGATTGATCGTATCGTACGAACGTTGCTGGTCACGTCCTCGCCGATGGTGCCATCGCCACGGGTGACGCCGCGTTCCAATTGCGCGGAGCCCTTAGGGCCGACAGCATAGTGCAGCGCCAGCGAGAGGCCGTCGAGCTTTAGCTCACAGACGTAGCGAACCGTCTCGGTCGAAGGCAGCGCCGTGCGAATACGCTCATCCCAGGCACGCAGCTCCACGTCGTTGTAGGCGTTGTCCAGAGACAGCATTGGTCGCGAGTGCGGCGTCTTCAGGAAGCCGTCCTTGGGTTTACCGCCAACGCGTTGTGTGGGCGAGTCAGGCGTCAGCAGCTCAGGATGCTCAGCCTCCAGCGCCTTCAGCCGGTTCATCCGCGCATCGTACTCGGCGTCTGAGATCGCAGGTGCATCTTCGACGTAGTACAGGTGCTCATGGTGGCGGAGCTCTTCTCGGAGCGAGTGGATCTCGGTTTCGGGCGTAGCGGCGGCGGCCATGGGTATGAGTATATGAGGCTGTGCTGTGGGTTGGCTCCAGCTACAGCAGCGGAGTCAGAGTAGGTGGGTGCCAGGTGCGGCGGGCCTCAGTGGAAGCGACCACATCGTAGTCGTAGTAACGCTGCAGCAGATCGCGCTGAGGGGCAAAGTACTCCACCGCTAACGCCGCAAAGGGGATGCGGGCAAGAGTGGGATGCTGGGTGTGGAGTTGGCCGAGCAGCTTGATCCACAGTACGGTGACGGTCTCGTGATAGCCGCTGGTGGGGGTGTTCTGGCCGCCTACGGCAAGGTTGTAGGCGCTTACGTTGGTGCGCATGCGGTCGATGGCTGCTGCCTCGCCGAAGGTATGGACGTAGCAGGCGCCGGTGAAGATGTGAGCAGCGTGGGTCCAGCGGGCCTTAGGAAGGGTACCGGTCTCGAAGCCGGCGATGAAGGCCTCGAGGGTGGGTTCGTCCTGCGGCAAGGCGTGGTCGGAAAGGTTCGGAGGCATAAACGTGACTATAACAAGCGGTATGCTGAGGCATGGAGCCAATCACCCACTTAATGACGGGAGCCTGCCTGGCGCGAGCGGGGTTCAATCGTAAGGCAGCCTATGCAACGGTGGCTATGATCCTCGCGTCCGAGCTGCCGGATATAGACGTGCTGTGGAGCGTTGGAGGGCCGGTGGCAGCTTTTCAGCACCATCGCGGCTGGACGCACACCTTTCTCGGAATACCACTGGAGGCAGCGGCGGTAGTCGGCATGGTGTGGCTGTGGCATCGCTGGCGTTTGAAGAGAGCGAAGGAAGTGAAGACGGCTGCTCCAGTGCGTTGGGGATGGTTGTTCGGACTCGTGCTGCTGGCGCTGGGCAGCCATCTGCTGCTGGACTGGACGAACAACTATGGGTTGCGCCCGTTCTTTCCGTTTGATCCGCGCTGGTATGCGGGATCGATCGTCTTCATTTTTGAGCCGGTAATCTTTGTGCTGCTGCTGGGTGCGCTGGTAGCGCCGGCGTTGTTCGGATTGATTGGCAGCGAGGTGGGGGCGAGGCGAACGCCGTTTCGCGGACGAGGCTGGGCGATCGCCGCGCTGCTGGGCGTAGTGACGTTGTGGGGCTGGCGAGGGGCGGAGAAGGCGAAGGCGTTGCAGCTGGTTCAGGCGGGCGACTTCAGCGGCGCGGGGATGGGTACCGCCGACGCTGACACAGGGCGGGTGCAGGTGATGCGGCTGGGTGTGAGTCCACATCCGATTACGCCCTTCCAATGGCATGTGATCGTGGAGACGCCGATGTACTACCAACTGGCGCAGGTCGACACGCTAAGCGGAACGGTGACAACGGCGAAGGGCGATCTGTTCTACAAACCGCCAACCACCATAGCGACATTGATAGCGAAACGTAGCCGGCTGGGTGAGGCTTACTTGGACTGGTCGCAGTTCCCGCTGGTGCAGGAGGCGGCGCGAAGCACCGACCCCGAGGACGCAGGACTGACGACGGTGACGTTCCGGGACCTGCGCTTTTTGTATGATGTGCCGCTAATGAAGGGGCGGACCAATACTCCGCTCTCCGGAATGGTGACGCTGAATGCGGAGCGGAAGATCGTGAATATGGAGATGGACGGACACGAGCAGAAGTAAGTTTGATGGGCTGAAAGCACTGGATAGATTGATTTTGCTGGCTTTGATTGACTGTCGAGCTATAAAGACTGAGAATTGCAGATACGCCTTCCTGCTTGCGGTATGGACACTATCCCGGCTGAAGTTTGCGCATCTGCTGTACCAAACCTACCGGTTTTAAGAGATTGAGGTTCCCATGACTGCTTACTTCGCACTGGTGCTCGCTGTTTTGAGCCGTATTCTTCCGCATGCATTTGGCACGACCAGCGTTGGCTTTACCGCTGTGGGCGGCGGACTGCTGTTCTTCGGTGCACGGCAGGGTAGCGGCTGGCGACGCTGGCAGACGGTGATCGCAGTACTCACGATGATCGCGACAGACTACTACCTGACAACGAAGGTCTATAGTTACCCCTTCCATGCGCGTGGATATGTGGTGACCTGGGTTTGGTACGCGGCGGTGTGTTTGGTGGGCTACGCCATGCTGCGGGACAGGAATGTGAACGGCGGCCAAGTAGATGGCGAGAAGACTGGCCCCTCGATGTTCAAGGTGGCGGCGGCTGTGCTGGTGTCTTCGACTTCGTTCTTCATCCTGAGCAACTTTGTGGTCTGGACGGGCAGCCACCTGTACGCGCAGAGCGTGGCTGGACTGGGTGCCTGCTATGTTGCGGCAATTCCCTTTTATGCGAACGATGTGATGTCGACGGCTATGACCGCGGGTGCTTTGTTTGGGCTGCCGGTGCTGGCGAAGAGCATTGTGGAGAGCATCCACGAGGCGCAGAACGACAACTTGCCGCTGGCATAGTAATTACGGTTTTTTGAATGAGCAGGGACAGGCAAGGCCGCGAGCGATCGCGGCCCTTGCTGATTATTCGGGGATGGATTCGGCGGGTGTCGTACGTTTACGGGCGGCGAGCTTCCGAGCAACGAAGACTCCGATCAGGACAAACACCAACCCTACGCCGGTAAGCACGATTCCCAGATGCTCGTGAAACTGCCGCCCGATGGTGTGGACGATAGCCACGCCGTATTTAATCGTGATGAAGGCGAAGATAAGAAAGCGGAGAAACTTGCCCGTAAAGATCGCAGCAGCAAAGACCAGCGGCTTCATCTCAAACACACCGGCAGCAAACTCAAAGACCTTCAGGGGGAACGGTGGCGGCATCATCGCGGGGATGGCGATGACGAAGAACTCCTGCTTCTCAAAGCGATCGCGCAGCTGTTCGTAGCGCTCGCGGTTGATGCGCTTGAGCAGGAAGAGTTCGCCGCCCGCGCGCCCGATGTAGTACGGAATCAAGCAGCCGACCGCAGAGCCCAGCGCAGCGACGAAACAGGACAGGATCAGCCGCGAGGGATCCGCCAGTACATACGTGATGAGCACCAGGTCCATCGTGGGCGGAATGGGAAAGAGCCCGGAATCCACGAAGGCGAGCGCACCCAGCCCCCAAAGGCCGAAGGGTTTGAGAAAGGCCATCGTAATGAGGCCGGCTTTACGGAACCAGATAACGGGATGAAGTTTCACGAGTGTGACTCTAAGTCTACCGGGGTCAAGGGTGCTGCCTCTTCCTCTGCCCTGGGATGCGCGGTGCGTCCCGCGAGTAGATCGAGCGCGTGCGGCAGCAGAGAAAGGACTGCTTTGAGCGACGTGCTGGCACCATTGGGACTGCCGGGCAGATTAAGGATCAAAGTGCTCCCCGTGGAGCCGCATACGGCGCGGCTGAGCGGGGCCAGGGGCGTATGCAGCAGGCCTTCAGCGCGCATGCGTTCGGCAAGCCCTTCGATGATGCGGTCGCAGACCTCACGGGTGGCCTCCGGAGTGACATCGCGGGGGGCCAGACCGGTGCCGCCGGTAGTGATCAGCAGGTTGGCGGTGTGGGCGTGGCTGCGGAGCGCGGCGGCGATCTGGTCCTGCTCGTCGGGCAGCGTCAGGGTGTGGATGCTGGGGACGCCGGCGGCGGTGAGCAGCGTGACCACGGCGGGCCCGGAGAGGTCGGTCTGGAGGCCGTGGAAGCAGCGGTCGCTGATGGTCAGGACCACGGCACGGGTATCGGGCGGGAAGCTGGAGGTCACCTCCGTAGTTTACGAGACGGACACGGAAGGTGTGTCCGCCGGGGCGGAATAGTGAGAAAATACAGACTGCCCGGCTGAGAACGAAGCTAAGAACGAACCAGTTGGCAGACGTGGGGGAAACTTTCGCTACCCTCAAGCGTCAGAAGAAGATAGCCGATGCCCTCTCTTGAAACTCCTCCTAGCCCCGCGCCCCTCGGTACGCCCGATTCCTCCGGGGCGCCGGTCAAGGTGCGTACGGGCCGCTACGGGGAGCTGGAAGAGCATGAGCTGATCCATCTACTGGACTCGCTGGACGATGAGCGGTCCAAGGCACGGTTCCGTGAGTCCATCTACATCTCGATCATCTTCTATCTGGCGGTGGGATGGTTCCTGTTCTACGGACCGCGCGTGCTGTTTCACCAGCCGCGATTGATTAATCCGGCGGACGTGCTGAAGCAACGGGATAAGGAACTGACCTATCTCGACATGCCGAAGGACGTCAGCAAGGACCTGCCGCGCAAGCCGACCAACGTCATCAGCGATAAGGACCGGACGCAACAGACGACCAAACCGACGCTGGACAAGAAGACGTTGGAGCAGTTGCAGGCGATGCGCAAAGCCGGCCCACCGGCTCCGACGAATGCATCGCTGGCTCCGCAGCCCGCTCCCGCGCAGCAGCAAGCGCAACAGCAGGCGCAGCAACAACAGCAGCAGCCCCAGGCACCACAGCCGCAGAAGCAGCCGCCTCCGCAGCAGCAGTCTATGGTGGATGCACCCCGGCCAGCGCCGACGCGACCTAATTTTGGCAACCAGAGCCAGTCAGCGAGCAGCGCGATCCAGCAGGCGACCCAGGGAGTGGCCCAAAACCGCGGCGGAGGAAACTACGGCGCGAACCTGCCGGTAGCGCACCAGGGCTTGAATACTGGCGTGGATGTCCTGTCTGACATGCAGGGGGTCAACTTTGACCCGTACCTGAAGAAGATCATGCGGGAGATCTACAACACGTGGTTGCCGCTGATTCCCGAAGAGGCGCGGCCGCCGTTGAACAAATCCGGCGAGACTTTGGTTCGGTTCATCATTCTGCCTAACGGCAAGATCGGCGGAATGTTCCTGGACGGTTCGACGCACGACGATGCGATCAACCGCGCGGCGTGGGGCTCAATTACTGGGGTGGGGCAATTTCCACCACTGCCGAGCGAGTTCCACGGGCCGAACCTCGAGCTGCGGATTCGCTACATCGTGAATAAGAACCCCGAGTAGAGTGGGTGGGTGGGCGAACCTATCGTGACTGACGAACAACTGAATGCATTGCGACTGGAGCGGCGGCGGCAGGTCCGCGGATCGCTGCTGCTGGCGGGCGCTGCGCTGGCGGTGACGTTGATGCGGGCGATGCTGGGGGGTGGGGTGCATCGGGTCTTCGGGGTTGGTTGGTGGCGGCTATGGTGATCGCTCAAGCAGCTCCGCTAATTGTGCTGGCAGGACCTACCGCGAGTGGCAAAACCTCGTTGGCGATCCGGTTGGCTGAGGAGTTTGGCGGCGAGATTGTGAGCTGCGACTCAGTTGCCGTGTACCGCGAGATGGAGATTGGCACGGCGAAGCCCTCGCTGGAGGAGCGTGCGCGGGTGCCGCACCACTTGATCGATGTGGCGTGGCCGGACGAGGCGGTGACGGCGGGGGACTACAGCCGTCTGGCTCGAGAGGCGCTGGGTGGGATTACAGAACGTGGTAGGCTGCCGATCGTGGCGGGTGGGACGGGGCTCTATCTGCGGGCGCTGGTGGATGGGCTGTTCCCAGCCCCGGCACCGACCCCAGGGCTGCGAGAGCGGTTGCGGGCCACGGCGGCACGGCGTGGCGCAGCGTATCTCCATCGTGTGCTGGCGCGGCTGGATGCGGTGGCCGCAGATGCGATCCATAGCAACGATGTGCCCAAGGTGGTGAGAGCGATTGAGGTAAGCCTCGCCGCGAAGGAGCCGCTGACGACCCAGTGGGAGAAGGGGCGGGACGCGCTGACCGGGTACAGGATTCTGCGGCTGGGGCTGGCCCCCGAACGGGCGCGTTTGTATGAGCGCATCAATCTTCGAGCGGCGGCGATGTTCGACCGGGGGCTGGTGGAAGAGACAGCGCGACTGGTAGAGCGATATACCTACGATTGCCGTCCGCTGACCTCGCTGGGCTATGCCGAGGCGGTCGCGGTGTTGCGGGGTGAGTGCTCACGCGAGGAGGCGGTCGCGCGTGCGCAGCAGGGGCACAGGAACTATGCCAAGCGGCAGGGAACGTGGTTCCGGCGCGAGCAGGGTATGCAGTGGTTGCAGGGGTGTGGCGGAGACGATGGGGTGGTGCAAGAGGCTGTGGAGCTGGTGCGGAGATTTCTGACTTCGTAACGGATACGCCTGCGTGAGTAAAGCTGGACAGCAAAAAATAGGCCACCCGGTTTGGGTGGCCCGAAAGCTTTGTATCAGTTATTAACTGCGATGCTGCCACGTTCAGGGCTGTTGCCTGGCTGGCTATTGACCCAGGGTGAGAGAGTCGGCCAGCTTGAAGCGGACGATGGACTCGGACGGGATGTCGAGGTCGCGGTTGCCGGTAAGGGCTGCGACGCCGGTGCCTGCACCGCCGCCGGCGAGGCCGCCAATCAGCAGGCCAGTGCCGCCCGATGCGATGCCACCAATCAACATACCAAGCCCGGCGCCACCGCCGATGAAAGCTGCGGAGCGCTTGCCCTTGCCCTTCTTGGTGCGGGTCAGGTCATGCGTCTCGAGCGGGTAGCGCGTGCCGTTGAGGGTGAGCGAGGTGAGCCGCAGTTGCAGGATGGACGCTCCCTTGAAATGACCGCGGCGGTGGGAGGCGTCGACGATGCCGCCTACACGGGCGCCCCGGGGGATGATGACGCGACCGTTATCGGCGGTGACGGCTTCGGCGATCTCGCCGTCGAAGGGGGCGCCGGGGGGCGTGGACTTAACGCTGATGTGCTGGTTGATGCGGATCGCCAGGCTGGTGCCTGCAGGGACGTTCACGTCAGCCGGACGAATGATGGGGTCTCCGCCGGGAGTGGGTGTTGCAACAGGCTGGGCCGCATACGCTGGCTGGCTGGTTGCAGTGCCACCTGCTACGGCAGGCGTGGAGGCGGGAACGGTGGTCGTTCCGGCGACGGGCGCAGAGATGGAGTTGGTCGTCGTAGTGATCTGCTGAGGCTGGCCAGGAGCGGCGGGCTGGATGGTGGTTGTGGTGGTACTGCCGCTCTTATCGGTAGTGATGACCTGCTGGGCTTGTCCGGTGGCGTTGGCTTGTGCTTTGGCCTGCTCGATGGCCGCGTCCTGCTTGGATTTGCAGCCGGTGACGAGCGTGAGTGCCAACGCCAGGGTGGCGGTGGTCTTGAAAAATTTGGAAGGTGTCATCGTGCGGTCCTCGTTCTTTGAATCGGTTGTTGTGGCGCGTATCTAGTTGCTGCGGCACTGGGTTATTGGATGCAGACGGGTTGCCCGATACTGTCCGGGAGGCAAAGGTTTACGATAAAAGCTATGAATCCTGCATCTTCCACCCGCCCCCAGCTTGCCCACCTCACCGCCCAGATAGACGACTTGAAGCAACGCGGAACCTACTTTAAGCTGCGCATCCTGGAGGATGAACAGGCTGCGATCTGCACCTACGACGGTAAGCAGGTGATCAACCTGGCTTCGAATAATTATTTGGGGCTATGCAATCATCCGAAGCTGCGCGAGGCGGCGATTGCGGCTACGCAGAAGTATGGAGTGGGGTCGGGGGCGGTGCGGACGATTGCCGGGACGATGCGCATCCACATGGAGCTGGAGGAGAAGATTGCGGCCTTCAAGAACGTCGAGGCTTGCGTGGTGTTTCAGTCCGGCTTTACGGCGAATGCGGGAACGGTTGGCTCGATCCTGGGCAAGGCGGACTTTATCCTCTCGGACGAGTTGAACCACGCCAGCATCATTGATGGGGCACGGCTGAGTGGGGCAAAGATTAAGGTCTTCCGGCATAAAGATGTAGCGCACTGCGAAGAGCTGCTCAAGGAGATCGAGAACGAGCCAGGTAGAAAATTAGTCATCACCGACGGTGTGTTTTCGATGGATGGCGATATAGGGCCGGTGGGGGAGTTAGCTGCGCTGGCGGAGAAGTATGGCGCCATCATGATGGTGGACGATGCCCATGCGAGCGGGGTGTTGGGGCGGAATGGACGCGGCTCAGTGGACCACTTCGGGGTGCACGGCAAGGTGGATGTACAGGTGGGGACGTTGTCGAAGGCGATTGGCGGGCTGGGGGGTTATGTGTGTGGCAGCCGCGACCTGATCGACTATCTGTACCACCGGGCGCGGCCATTCCTGTTCTCCACCTCGCATCCGTCGAGTGTGGCGGCGACCTGCATTGCTGCCTTCGATATCCTGCAGGACGAGCCGGAGCGTATCGAGCGGCTGTGGGAGAACACGCGGTACTGGAAGGCGGGGCTGGAGGGGGCTGGGTTTGACGTGGGAGGGCGGTCGACTCCGGCGAGTGAGACGCCGATTGTGCCGGTAATTATTGGCGATGGGCGGCGGACGATGGAGTTCAGCAAGGCGCTGTTTGAGGCGGGCGTGATGGCGACGGGAATCGCCTTTCCGACGGTTCCGGAGGGCAAGGCGCGGGTGCGGACGATTATGAACAGCGAGCACACGCGGGCGAGCCTGGATACGGCGCTGGAGGTCTTTGCGAGGGTTGGTAAGCGGGTTGGGTTGCTGGGTTAGTGGTACCCCCCCTCCCCCCGTCAATATTGCGCAAAGTCTAGTAACGATATGAGTTAGGCTTGGACCTGTGGATGGCAGGAGATCCGATGTGATCTCCTGCCACAGTTTTAAGGGTGGTTTTGTGTCAAGTGCGTCCGGGTGGATAGGGTCGGGTTCGGTGCAGATTTAGCGCGGACTTTCAGCCCGCTGGGACTAGTTGGCTGGTGACCTGGGGCTTCGCTCCAGGCTGGGGTAACGCGGGCCTTCAGCCCGCAACGACGACGGCAACGGCAAGGCCTAAGCAGAACAACCGGGGTCGTGTGTGGGCCCGGCTATTTTTTGGCGAAAGAACGGACCAGCAGGACCATATTCCAGACGGCGTCGGTTTTGAGGCGTTCGCCCTCGCCCTGCATGGTTCCGCGGCCGTTCTGGATGATGTAAAAGAGCTCTCCGTCGGTCCGGTCTTTGAGGGAGGCGGGGTCGGTGAAGTCCTTGAGCGGGGGCTTTATGTCGGCGGCGAGGTCACCTTTGCCGTCTCCTGTGGTGCCGTGGCACATGGCGCAGTCGTAGCCGTACATTTTTTTTGCGAAGGCCTGCGAAGCTGGAGTGGGTTTGACGGGATTGACCAGGGCGACGGCCTCCGGCGGGATGGGCGCGGGTGTTGCGGGTGGTTGTTGGGGGGAAAGGAGGGTGACGAACAGGGCAAGAAGAGCAAACACTGGCTTCAGCACAAAGGTCTCCTGGATAGCGTGACGGATGCTATGCCTCTGGAGGGTGCTTGGGAAGGCTTATCTTGCGGGGGGAGTTCTTTAGGACTCGAACCTGATTGGTGTAGATCGAATTGAAGCGAATCGCAGTTCGTCCGGCGCTTCAAGCGTGAGATATTCGCATCGACAGAAGAATGGTCCATGCGAAACAGTCGATAGGAGTTCCATTTGAAGCGTCGCAATTTTCTCAGGTCCGCAGTCGCCGCCGTTCCCATGGTGCTCCTCGAGCCCAGCATGGCCGAGTCTTTCGCTCCGGCAGCACAAACTTCATCATCACCCGCCGGCGAACCAGTTCAGGTTCCCGCAGGCGAAGATCGATTCGGAGAAGTTCACCCCCGCGGCTTTAGTTTTATTCAGTTTAAGGTCTCCACCCAGGAGACCAGCGGTGGCACCTTCATCCTCGAGCACAGCAACCTAGTCCCTGGCGGTCCACCCCTCCACCTCCACCCCGAGCAGGAAGAATGGTTTTACGTTATGGAAGGAGAGGTTCTCTTCCAAATCGGCGAAAAGCGTATGCAACTTAAAGTTGGCGACTCAGTCCTCGCACCACGAAAGATTCCCCATACCTTCACCGCCGTCGGCCCTAAGCCGGGAAAACTCCTTATAGTTTTTTCTCCCGCCGGCAAGATGGAGCAGTTCTTCCGCGACGCCACCAAGCACGACGCACCGCCCCAGGACGCAGCGTTCTATCGGAAATACGGCATGGAGTTGGTAGGGCCACAACTAAAGTGAACCAACCTTGCCTCCAAATCTAATAACGATTTAGCCCAACAGCGCTGCCGTCTCGATTCGCTCGATCCGATTTAGATGGGCGAGTTGATGGGATGGATGGACTCGAGTTCAGGGAGGAGGATGACGCTTTCCTGCTCGTTGGGGTCGGTGCGGGCGATGACGGCGGTGCAGGGTTCGGTGAGGCTGGGGTTGTAAGGCAGGTGGGGCATGTCGGCGGGGATGTAGAGGAAGTCGCCAGCCTTGACGATCATGTGGTGCTCCAACTGGTGCCCGTACCACATGCCGGAGAGGCCGGTAAGGCCGTAGATAGCGGTCTCGTGGCACGCGTGCTTGTGGGCCTTGGCGCGGCCTCCGGGCGGGATGGAGAGGAACTGCATGTGGATGTGCTGGGAGCCAACCGACTCCGCCGAGATGGCGGGGGAGTACATGAGGCCCTGCTTGCCCATGTAGGACTCGGAGGCTTGGACGAGCTGGCAGGTGATATTGGTGGTGGGCATAGGGCCTCCGTGAGCTTACTTGAGGAAAAAATAGCAGCTTGTGGGAGGGGTTGTCGATGGGCGCAAATACTAGAATCTGTAGGGAAACTTAGAGGCCGCTAGTGCCGCCACTCTAGTGAGACGGTAAAACAGATTTGAAGAATTCTTGAATCTCACGCGACGCTCTGTCGGTCTCCAGCATTCCCTTTTGAGCACGTGTCACGAACTGCTCGCTTGCGGTTTGTCTGGGAGTTGCTTCACCTTGATTCACCATCTTTACGAGCTTATCCACTGTTAGAAGCTTTGAATACGCATAGGTAATCACTGATGGATGCGTGATGAATTCATGGTCCCCAGGATTGAGACAAACCATCGTGTCCGATTTTGCTCTTCTGGTAGTAACGCTGACGAGTACTACCCAGCCCTGCGGATCTGGCTCAGTGATTACTACGTGCAAATGCGGTTTGGCGGTTACTTCTTCATCGTCATACAACAAGAAAGTATCGCCACATTTCACGTCTTAGGCAGCCTCGATACGATCATTCACCCGATGCTCATATCCAAGCTCAGCGACGATTGCTTCAATGTCTTCTTCTTGTTCCCCGAGTGCCGTCAAAATATCTTTAATCGATATCGGGATACTGCTTCCGTGAGGATCATCCCATTCAGCAAACTTGTGTGTTTCTTCCACAAGATCCCATCGATTAGCTTTTCCGTAACGGTCAAACATCTCGTTTAGAAGAGATTCTTCTGCCCGCGACAACTTCTGAATTGCAGGCTTTTCTTTAGTAAGGCATATTTCGTAATCACCAAATGGAGCGGAAATATGCTCTGACCAAAAACGGGAGCCGCCATCACGAATTAAGTTATACGTCTGACTCAGTACAGGGCCATGATCCATAGAGACGTAATTGTCATGGCTAATCGGGATGCCCCAACGATGCAGTGCCTCTCTATCAGAGATATAAAGAAGTTTTAGAAGTTTCAAAAAGTGCATACGACCACCCCGAAGGTGAAGGAGGTGAGCTGCTGCTTCTGTTGCTTTTCTTTCATCAAAAATAGAAGCCATAACTCCTCCTGTCCCAAACAATATCGTTGACTAGTACATGTGTCATCTCAATTATTGAGGCGCTGTATCAAAGCCAATAGCAATTATAGCATTTATTCGCTTTTATTTCTCCTTTATATGCGGTGGACGATGCGGCCTTCGCTGATGGTGGTGTGGATCTGGCCGAGCATGGGGGTTTGGTCGAAGGGGGAGTTTTTGGATTTGGAGAGGGAGGAGTGGGCGTTGTAGGTCCACTCCGTGGTGGCGTTGAAGAAGATGAGATCGGCGTAGCTGCCTACGTTTAAGTTGCCACGGTCCTCGAGGCCGATGATGCTGGCTGGAGCGGCGGACATCAGCGCAAGCAGGCGCGGCAGGGGTAGGCCGTGTTCGCGATGGAGGATGCGAAGGGCGAGGCCGAGGGCGGTCTCGAGGCCGGTGATACCGTTCGGGGCGCGGTCGAACTCCACCTCTTTCTCGTGCGAGGCGTGGGGGGCGTGGTCGGTGGCGATGCAGTCGATGGTGCCGTCGAGCAGGGCGGCGAGGACGGCCTGGCGGTCGGACTCGATGCGCAGGGGCGGGTTCATCTTGGCATTCGTGTTGTACGCATTGGTGTTGTACGCATGACCATGATGCAGATTCGGACCGCAGCCCATAATGGCTTCTTCGGTGAGAGCGAAGTGGTGCGGGGCAGCCTCGCAGGTGACGTGCAGGCCTTCGGCTTTGGCGGCGCGGATGGCTTCGAGCGCGGCAGCGGTGGAGATGTGCTGGACGTGCAGGTGGGGCTTTATTTGTTCTTTTTTTTGTATATCGCGGAGGAGGGCGATGTCGCGCAGGACGATGCTGGACTCCGCCTCCACCGCCATGCCGCGCAAGCCGAGGCGGAAGGCGAGTGGGCCGGCGTTGATGCCGGAGCTGGGGCTGTTGCGGGTGTCCTCAGCGTGCTGGGAGATGGGGAGGCCGAGGCGGGCGGCGGCCAGCAGGGCGGCGCGCATCATGGCGTCTTCGAGAACGGGCTTGCCGTCGTCGGTGAAGCCTACGGCTCCAGCCCGGGCGAGGGCGGCGTA
>JANYER010000363.1 GCA_025359825.1 Granulicella sp. | reverse complement strand
GTTTGAAGCTGGTTAGGGCTTGTGGGGTGAGGGTGCCGTAGACCAGCTCGTTGAAGATGATGGTGTTAATAGCTTCGCGCTCGCTGGGGTTGGGGCGAAGGAACTCGATGCCGTGGTGGGTGAGGGCGTCGGGGTAGACCTGGCTTTCGACCAGGTATTTTGTGCCGGTGATTGCTACACGACGGAAGCCTCGGGCTGCGGCTTGGGTGGCGACGACCTCTGCGATGTGAAGCCAGGGGAGTGCGGACTGCTCGAGGATGTAGGGGAGGGCCTGATGGATGGTGTTGTCGGGGCAGATGAGGAACTGGGCGCCGATGCTGGCGAGCTTGCGGGCGGAGGCGAGCATGATCTGGCCGACGGCCGGCCAGTCGTCGCGGTGGATGCACTTCATGTAGCCGGCGAGGGAGTAGTTGTGGAGGGAGATCTCGGGATGGTCGTGGGGGCCGAGGATAGCTGCGGCTTCGGAGCAGATGGTGCGGTAGCAGAGGGATGCGCCCTCGGCGGTGCAGGCTACGATTCCAATGTGCTGGGGCATGAGGCTATTTTATTGCGTTTGTTTATCGTGCTGACGTTCGGCTATTGAAAGAAGACGAGTAGGACGAAGAGGAAGAGCCAGAAAATTCCCATGGAGTGCCAGTACCAGGCGGCGCAGTCGACCAGGATTTGGCGGTTTTCCAATAGGCGGGAGGCGTACAGGCCGTAGAGCGCGGCTGCGAGGAATCCGAGTCCGAGGAAGAGATGGATGGCATGGGTGTAGGTGATGAGATAGAAGAAGTGGCTGCTCTGGCTGGTTGCGAAGAGAACGTGCTGCAGGGTGAGCTGCTTCCAGGCGATGGTCTGGCCGAGGAGAAAGATCGCTCCGAAGAGGATGGTGGTAACAAGCCACGGCATGGCGCGCTTTGAGGTGGGGCGACCGATGCCGAGCCACTCTTCCATGGCGTGCGACTCTGCGAACATGCGGCGGCGGGCGATCTCCATCGAGACGGAACTGAGTAGAAGCGCGGCGGTATTGAGCCAGAGGATGGGTGGGACGGTGGTGGGGTGCCAGTCGTTGATGTACTGGTTGTAGGGATCGAAGTGGCCGGTGGATTGGGTGACGAAGAAGACGCTGACGAGGGCGATAAAAAAGATGAGATCGCCGGCGAGGGCGAAGAAGATTGCCAAGCGGTAGCGGCCTAACTTTTCGCGTGGGCCGCGGCGTCCAGCGGGGCGGTTGTTGAAGTTATCGCCATCGCCCCCGCCGCCGGTGCGTTTGTCGATGGTGTCGTTGGGCGGACGGCGACCGGAGCCATGGTCGTACTCTTCGGAGCGACGTTTTCTATCGCGTTCGGAGTCGATGGGCGTGATGGTTGCTGCCATGGGGAGGCCTTTCCGCGCACTCTGGTTGATGACAGATTACTCCCGATTGCGGTGGGATGTGGTGTTTGATTGCGGCCGACTGCGAAAAGTTTCCGTTCGGGTGTGCGTTATTCGCAGGGTGGAAGGATCGAGCAGGAATTTTTCTTCAAGGCCAGCATCCGCTCGGCTTTACACGCAAAGGGAACCGCTCTAGGCTGTGGCTATGAGGTTGAGTAACGGAAGGTTGAAGATTGCGGCGATCCGGACGGGCACTGATCCGGTGGGCAAGCTGCCGGCGGGCTCGTTTGTGAAGACGCTGGAGGAGCAGTTAGGCTGCCCGAAGTGCAATGTCAGCTACAGCCTGGTGGTGGACTGGGACCATGCGGCAGACCGCTGGTTCGAGACCAACTCGCAGCCGCTGATTCTACTGCTGAAGAAGGCAATTTTTATGGGACATGGGACCGACCATGCTGTGACGCACTTTGAGACGGAGGGTGTTGTGGTGACGAGCTTTGCGGTGCCGCGGGCGGTGGGGACCGTTACGGTGAACTAGCTGCTGCTGTGCTGGGCGACGAGGTCAAGGAAGAGCTGGTGGATGCGGGTGTCGCTGGAGAGCTCAGGGTGGAAGGTGGCCGCAAGCAGGTGGCCGGAGCGGACCAGGACAGGGAATTCGTCCCGTGTGGCGAGCGTCTCCACGCCGGGGCCGGTGCGGGTGATGCGGGGGGCGCGGATGAAGACCATCTCGAGTGGGCCGCCGGGTAGGGATGTCTCTGCGGTGAGGATGGTGGAATCGATCTGGCGGCCGTAGGCGTTGCGCTCAACGGCTATGTCGAGCGCGGCGAGGGACTTTTGCGTGGGGTTCAGGACTTCTGTCGCGAGCAGGATGGTGCCTGCGCAGGTGCCGAAGGTTGGCGTGGTGGCGACAAAGGTCTTGAGGATCTCGAAGAAGTTGTCCCGTTCCAGGAACTTGAGCATGGTGGTGGATTCGCCGCCCGGCATGATGAGGCCGGAGATGCCGGCGAGGTCGTCCGGCGTGCGCACCAGCGTCGGGGCCGCGCCGAGCAGGCGGAGAGTCTGGGCATGGGCTTCGTAAGCACCCTGGAGGGCGAGGACGCCGATTGTGAGAGCGTTCGTGGTCATGGATTCTCTAGCGTAGCATTCCTGCGGGAGTAGACGTGGATTCTAGGTCCGTGGATTCTAGGTCTTAGACTTTGCTGCAAGTGCTGCGCGGAGGTTTGTGACCTCTTGCTCGAGCGATTGGATTTTGTGGAAGAGGTCAGTCTGCTTGAGCTCGTCGAGCGTCCAGCGCTGAGGGATGTGCTGGGGGCAGTTCCAATCGAATGCGGCCAGCTTGAGACGGACCACTCGCTCGGGCCGTCCTTTAGGCGGGATAGGGAGCTGTAGTTTCCAGTCGCCAGCTTCGCTCCAGGGGATGACCTCCACGTCGGCGAGGATCTTGAGGCGGGTCTGGTTTGGGTAATCCATGAGGAAGAGTGCGGCACGAGAGTTGGAACGGAGGTTACCGGTGGTGATGTACTGGCGGTTGCCGGTGATGTCGGCATAGGCGAGGGTGCGGTCGTCGAGGATGTGCAGGAAGCCAGCCGGGCCGCCACGGAACTGGATGTAAGGCCAACCTGTTTCGCCGACGGTGGAGAGGTAGAAGCCGTCGCGGGCGGCGATGAAGGATCTCTCGCCCGGGCCGAAGGTATCGTTGGCGGGGCCGCGTTGGGTGAGGGCCTGGTTGGCAGGGCGGCTGCCCATCTCGGTTTGGACGGCGGCTACGCTGGGGGTGAAGGTGAGGGTGGAGAACTGATGGGCCATGGAGGTGGCCTGCTTTCGAAGCGGTGGACGCGCGCTCTGTACATAGGACTGCCATATTGGCAGTCGGGATTCAGAAAGAGTGGTTATGCTGTAATGTAAAGAATGCATTCCTTACTTATGCGCGACGAGGTAAAGAAATGAAACTAGAAGCAACTGTTAGCAGTAAAGGGCAGATAACGGTTCCGATTGAAATACGCAAACGTCTTAATCTCAAAAGCGGTGACCGTCTCCGCTTTCTGGTGGAGAAAGGCGATGTAAAGCTTTTGCCAGCCCGCGAGGAGGAAAATCCATTCACGAAATGGATTGGTGCGCTCAATCCAAAGGGAACCCCTGCGGGGACCGCCGTAAAGTGGGTACGCAGCTTACGAGATGCTGAGGATGAAGAGTGAAGACCGCGCTGGATACGAATGTGCTGTCAGCGATCTGGTCGAAGGAGACAGGATCACTGGAACTGGTAAAGCAACTCGCGGAGGCAAGGAGAAGGGGATCGGTCGTCATTTGCGGGGCAGTGTTCGCTGAGACGTTAGCAAACCCGCTGGTGAATGAGTCGTTTATCCAAAAATTTCTGGATGATACCGGAATTCAGGTGGATGCGGAGACTGATTTGGTCTTATGGCGTGAGGCTGGGATCAGATTTGCACGGCAGGTCCGACGTAAGAGACACCAGGCCAAGGATCCAGTGAAACGGATCCTAGCGGATTATGTTGTTGGTGCACACGCTTTGCTCAGAGCAGATTGCCTCGTCACAATGGAGAAGAATCGATACAGGACGGATTTTCCTGAGTTGAGGCTTATATAAACTAAGGCGCCCCAAAAGGGGCGCCTTAGTTATTCAAAGAACAATTTGGTAGATACTACCAGCCGCGGTTCTGCATCATGTCGGCGGGCTCGATCATGCCTACCGCCAGGCCC
>JANYER010000360.1 GCA_025359825.1 Granulicella sp. | reverse complement strand
TATGTCGATCTGCTTGGCCTCGTATCGGGTGCGGAAGATGGAGAGGGCGCTGTCTACGACCTCGGACAAAGCCAGCTCGGTGCGGCTCTCGCTGGTGCGCACGAACCCCAGAGTCAAGCGTGTAATGTGGCAGAGGCGGGCGAGTTCGTCCTCGGCGGTGGTTAGGTAGGAGCGGGTGGTCTCGTCGAGTTTCGGATCGGTACGGGCGAGGTAGAGGAGGTTGGTGACGGACTCCAGTGGGTTGTTGATCTCGTGCGCCACGGTGGAGGCAAGGCGGCCCATGGCGGAGAGCTTTTCGGAGCGCAGCAGGGCGGCTTCAGCGAGTTTGCGCTCGGTGACATCCATGGTGACGCCACGCCAGACGCAGGCCTGGCCGGGGATGCGGCTGCCACGCGTCTCCAGCCAATGCAATTCGCCATCAGGCCAAGGGACACGGAAGTCGAAGACAACTGGATCTGCGACGGTGCGCATGCTCTGCATGTGGCGATGGAAGAGGGTCTGGTCCTCGGGATGCACCAGCGACTGGAGCGATTCCAGATGTTCAAGGTCATAGGAGCCAGGAGTGCTGTGCGACGGGGATTCAAATGGTCGTCCGAAGACGGGGTAGCTGCCGCTGTACCAGCGCATTGCGCCACCCTTGTCGAAGTGAATCAGCCATGATGCGCATTTGCCGCTGTTGAGCGAATCGATGAGGGCATTGGTGCGGTCCTGCAGGTCTTCGATGGCCTGGCGGCGACTTTCGGTGACCAGGCTGACGAGGAGGCCGCAGACGCTCATCACGGCGGCCGCAACGATATCGGAGAAACGAAACTTCCACTGGTTATGGACTGTGGCAAGGGTGTGGGAGCGAGCCGCGATGGAGAGCACCACATCCAACAACGCCGGAAGGAACCCGCCCAGGGACGCGACGATCACAACCGAAACAAAGTACAGCGCGAATGGAATGAACTGCAAAATATGGAAGCGATTGTTCATCGCCGCAGCCAGTAGAGGAAGGACGACTGCAAACACGTAGGCGAGCACGGTGCGAGCTCGACGTGTGTATCCCCAGACGAATGGGTTCAACGCTTGCGTCCTCAATGGATTGGCGGCCCGAGATTCCAGATGGGCAGTACGACATTTTTCTAGACAGGGCGATTTTATATCAGTGTGCTGCGCGGCCTGTCTGGTGCATGCAGGGAGATCTAATCGTTCTTGTCCGGCTCGTTGCGTTGGCGCAGAGCGGTCAACTGGGGGTGGAGGAGTTTGGCGGTGAGGGAGCGAGTGAGTGCGTCAACGGCTTCGCGCTGAGTTGGGGTGAGGTCGGCGAGGCGTTTGGCGGCGCGGGTGAGTTCGGCCTCGCGGATGGCTTCCGCAGACTGCTGCAGGGCGAGGATGGCGGGGACGGCGGCGCGGGACTGCAGGCGCTCCTGATACTTGTCAACTTCCCTGCTGACGATGGTTTCGGCGGCCTCGGCCTCGCGGCTGCGGTCAGCCAGATTGGCGGCGGCGACCTGCTGGAGGTCGTCGATATCGTAGACGAAGCAGCCTTCTACTTCGTTCATGCTCGGGTCGACGTCGCGAGGGACGGCGATGTCGATAAAGAACATCGGCCGGTTGCGGCGGCGCTGTAGGAACTGCTGTCCGTGGGTGCGGTTGAAGAGCTTTTGGGGGGCACCAGTGCTGGTGATGACGATGTCGGCGCGGTCGGCCTGGTCGTAGAGCTTGTCGAAGGGGATGACGCCGGTGGTGACGGTGGCGTGGAGGAACTCGGAGGCGAGTTTCTCGGCGCGAGACTCGGTGCGGTTCGAGACCAGGATGGAGGAGGCACCATGCTGGATGAGGTGGCGGGCGGCAAGCTCGGACATCTTCCCTGCTCCGACCAGCAGGACGGTCTTGCCCTGCAGGCTGCCGAAGATCTTGCGGGCGAGATCGACGGCGACCGAGGCGATGGAGACGGAGCTGGAGCCGATCTGGGTCTCGGTACGAATCTTTTTGGCGACAGTGAAGGTGCGCTGGAGGAGAGCTTCGAGATTCGACTGGACTGCGCCTACTTCGCGGGCGATGGTGTAGGACTCTTTGACCTGGCCGAGGATTTGAGGCTCGCCTACCACCATTGAATCGAGGGAGGAGGCTACGCGGAAGAGGTGGCGCACGGCCTCACGCTCCTGGAATTCGTAGAGGTGGGGCTGGAGGGTGGCGGGGGTGACGGCGAAGTACTCGTGGAGGAAACGGGGCAGGTCGGGGGCGGACTCTCCCTCCGCACAGGACTGCAGGGTGAGCAGCTCGACGCGGTTGCAGGTGGAGAGGATGAGGCCTTCGCGGATGCCAGGCTGGTGGAGCAGGGTGCGGGTGGCGTCGGCGAGGCGCTCGGTGGGTATGGCGAGGCGCTCGCGGACCTCGATGGGCGCGGTGTTGTGGTTGATGCCGAGCAGGACGAGCTTGCCGGTTCCGTTTGGGTGCTTGGTTCCGTTTGGGTTCATGGTGTGGTGAACCTGTGGACGGAGGAGAACTGGTTGGCGGCCCATACGGTGAGGATCACCAGGAAGACGAAGCTGGAGAGATAGACGGCGCGACGTCCGCGCAGACCGGAGTGGCGGCGGATGAAGATCATGGTGCAGTAAGCGAACCACATCGCAAATGCCAAGAGGATCTTGGGATCCGAGAAGAAGGCGGGACCGTAGAGTTGCTCGGCGAGGACGGAGCCAATGAGCAGGCCGGCGGTCATGCAGGGTAGCCCGAAAAGGAGGGTCTTGAGGGCGATCTGGTCGGTGGTGTCGAGCGGGGGGAGGCCGCGGAGGGCGGGCTGTTTGGACTTGAGGCGGCGCTCCTGGATGAGGTAGAGGATGCTGGCGGCTAGGGAGAGGAAGAGGGCGGCGTAGGCGGCGAGGAGCAGGGCGATGTGGAGGAAGATCCAGCCGGAGTTGGCGGGCAGGACCGTCTCCTGTCCGCGGCGGAAGGCGGGGACGAGCGTGAGCAAGAAGGCGATGGGCAGGACGAAGATGCCGAGGGCTACCGTCCGGTAACGAGCGTAGACGGCGAGGAAGGCCGCGACGAGCAGGATGGCCAGCAGCGACTGGGTCTCGTGGGACTCAACGGGAAGAAGGTGATGGGCAGCGTTGAGCGTTTCGATGAAGGAGACGAAGTGGAAGAGAAGGGCGGCGATGGTGGTGGGGATGGCGAGACGGACCCAGCGGGGGCGGTCAAACAGGGCCGCGGGCAGGACCGCGAGGGCGGCGATGCCGTAGAGGAGAACAGCGACTCTGAGCCAGAGGAGGGTCATCACTTATTTTCGGGAGTGTTGCGGTTTGGTCCCAAACTTTGAGTATATCGTGCCTTTCGGGGACCTTGCGGCGTGGTGGCGATGATCGCGCGGCGACCTCCCCCTCCCCTTTATTTGTGTCAAAGTCTTCGAACGAGAGACTTTAGGTCTGGACTTCCTGCTTGGTCCTGTTTGAGACTTTGCGCTTGTTCCGGTGCTGCTGCGTTTCTGCACCCCTTTCACGAACTGCGGTATGTCAAGTAGCCAGGTTTGTGGAGAACGGGTGGAGCTGAGTATTGAGGTTGTCGGTGACCATGTCAGCGACCATGGTTTTGGAACTATTACGCAATCCTTTGCAGACGAGTGCGCTGTCGCGGTTGTAAGTCCTTTCTATTTCTATTTTGGTATGGTCTCTGGATTGCGCACTGTACGGTGGGCCTCCTACGACAGGACAATCTAACCACCGAGAAAATGATATGAAGTCTCCCCGCGTCATCGCGATTTGTGCTGTGCTTCTCGTCCTGGGCGCTTCCTGCTTGTCCAAGGCAAGCTATGCGTCGACCTTCACGTACAACGTCATCCTGAACGGTTTGCAGGAGGTTCCTGCCAATAGCTCCACTGCGTCCGGATCCGCCACGGTCACAGTCGATAATGTCGCGGATACGGTTTCCGTGGTTTTGAGTTTTAGCGGATTGACCAACAATGCCGCCGCCGCACATATTCACTGCTGCGTGGCTCCGGGTGCCAATGCGCCGGTTGTGATCCCGTTTACCGGCTTTCCCAATACGACGTCCGGGACGTACAGCAATACGTTCACCGGCGTTAGCGTTGCAAATATTACGGGGATTATTGCTGGCCAGGCGTATATCAACATCCACGATGCCACTTATCCAGGCGGTGAGATTCGTGCATTGATCGTGAATGCGCCGGTTCCCGAGCCGGGTAGCCTGACTTTGCTGGGCACCGGGGTTTTGGCACTTGCGGGAGTGGTACGTCGCAAGTTACTCGGATAGTCTTCGCTTCAGAAAAGGAGACGCCTCACCATTCCGTATTCCGTGGTGAGGCGTCTTTGTTTAACCTCGCATACTCCCCCGCCCGAACATTCAAAGCAAACGTCTCGTGCCGATTCGCAGCAAATCCGTTTTGATCGCTTCATTCCCGGTGATACACTGAGAAACGGAGTATGCGGAAGAACTCCGTACTACGCTTTACCCAAAATTTTAGGTTTCAGGAAATTCAGAGGTCGCAAAGTCTTCCGATGGTCTATCTAGTCGTTATCCTTCACGTCATCGTCTCCCTCTTCCTCATCGGAGTGGTCCTGCTCCAGCAGGGCAAATCAGCCGACCTCGCCGGTGCCTTCGGCGGTCAGGGCTCACAGACCGCCTTCGGTCCCCGTGGCGCAGCCAACCTGCTCACCAAGCTCACCACCTACTCGGCCATCTGCTTTATGATCACCTCCATTAGTCTCACCATCCTGCTCGCCCGAGCCAACACCGACCACTCGGTCCTCTCCGGCACCAAGACCACCCAGACCACCCCGGCCAAGAAGTAAACTCAGTCTTCGTTTTTCCAAAAGGCACAAACTTCGGTCTGTGCCTTTTTTCCTGCGTATTTCGTAGTCTCCGCACTCCGGCAACTATTTTTCGCGGATTCCCTCAGCAAATTCGCATATCAACCCCAAAACCACCTAAATCCATCCAAACAAGCACCATAGAGGGTGAGTGGTTCACCCCCTGCCTAGCGTAAAATAGAATCAGACACCAAAACCTCAGCCCCGGCTGAGGTTTATCTATTGACGCACAAGCCTTATCAAGACTTTACAGGGAAGCTATTCAAAATGAAGACTTTACTCGGTAATTCCAAAGCTAAACCGTATGGAATGAAGATTTTGTGCAGTTCGAGGAGGAGGGTGCCAAGTCACATTCTCGCCCTTGGCTTGACCCTGATCGCACTGGTTCTTCCGGCAAGCGCAGCTCCAGCGCAATCGGCCAAGTCCGGCCCCTGGCTCTTCGCCGGCTTCCAAGGCAATAGCGAAGACGGGGTCTACTACGCCCTCTCCCAGGACGGCTACCACTGGACCCTTGCCAATGGCGGCCAGCCCGTCGTCCTCCAGACGGAGACCGGCGAGCTGATGCGCGACCCCTTCGTCCAACGCGGACCGGACAACACCTTCCGCATGGTCTGGACCTGGGCCTGGCGCTCCTCCTCGGTCATCGGCTACGCCGCCTCCAACGATCTCGTCCACTGGACACCCCATACCCAACTCCCCGTCATGGCGCCGGAGCTGGGCGCGCTCAACGTCTGGGCCCCCGCCCTCTACTACAACCCTGCCAAACACAACTGGCTCATCTTCTGGTCCTCCACCATCCCCGGCCGCTTCCCCGGAGACGACACCGGCGACGGCAACCTCAACCACCGCATCTGGTCCACCACTACCCCCGACTTCCATACCTTCACCCCCGCCACCGTCTTCTTTGACCCTGGCTACAGCGTCATCGACGCCACCCTCATCCCTACGCCCCAGGACCCTGCCGCCCCCTTCCGCCTGGTCTTCAAAGACGAACGCAAGACTCCTCTCCAGAAGCACCTCCTCACCGCCTCCGGCCCCACCCTAGAAGGTCCCTGGACTAACCTCAGCGAACCCTTCTCCGAGACCTGGTCCGAGGGTGCCGCCATCCTCCCCGTCCCCAAGGGCTACCTCGCCTACTACGATCACTACCGCGACCCCCAGCACTATGGGGCCCTCTTCACCTCCGACTGGACCCACTGGACCCCACCCATCCCTGCTCTCTCCTTCCCTTCCGGCATGCGCCACGGCTCCTTCCTGGCCATCACCCAGGGGGAGTACAAACGCCTCGCCAAGCTGAAACCAGCCCCCGCCACCCTGAAGGGAGCTAGACAATGATCCACGAGGTCCTGGTCGTCGGCCCCCTGCAATGCAATTGCTCCATCCTCGGCGATGAGACCTCCCGCGAGGCCATCGTCGTCGATCCTGGCGACAACATCAACCGCATCGTCGCTACCCTTGCCCGGCACCAGCTCACCCTCAAGCAGATCGTCGTCACCCACGCCCACATCGACCACATCGCCGGTGCCCAGCAGCTCAAGCGGCTCACCGGAGCGCCCATCCTCTACAACCAGCTCGACCTCCCGCTGGTCGCCATGATGGACGTGCAGGCCGGCTGGATCGGCATCCCCACCCCCGAGGTAGCCCCACCCGACGCCGACCTCGTCGACAACCACACCATCGCCATCGTGGGCCTCTCCGCCACCGTGCTTCACACCCCCGGCCACACCCCGGGCAGCTCCTGCCTCTACCTTCCGAACCACAAACTTCTCATCGCCGGTGACACCCTCTTCGCCGGCTCCGTAG